>DLUO01000011.1:0-9563 GCA_003444595.1 Bacillota bacterium | reverse complement strand
ACTACCAGGGCACTGAAGCTGAACCGGCGGCCACCTTTGACCACCTTGGCTACCCTGTTTATTTTCACTACTCTTTCTGAAAGTTCACCCTTGGGTTCAACTTTGGACAAACTTATACCCTCCTTTCTCCGCTGCTAGAATTTTAATCCCCCGCTTCTTGCTCCTTCAGCCAGAGCCTTTATTCTTCCATGGTAGAGAAATCCTCCCCGGTCAAAGACAACCCGGTCGATCCCTTTTTCCAGAGCCTTTTTAGCCAAAAGTTCTCCTACCATACGAGCCGCTTCCTTGTTGCCGGCAGTCTTGAGCTGTCCCTGGAGGGAGGGATCCAGCGTTGAAGCGGATATCAGGGTGCGACCGCTTTGATCATCAATGAGCTGGGCGTAAATATGTTTCAAACTGCGATAGACATTTAAGCGCGGGCTTTCGGAATTCCCGTAGACTTTTTTCCGTACTCGCAAATGACGCCGTTTCCTCGCCTTACTTTTTTCCAGTGCTCGTGCCACTATAGTCACCCCTTTATACATTCCGGCAAAAGTTATTTCCCCGTCTTGCCTACTTTTCGCCTGATATATTCGCCTTCATATTTGATACCTTTGCCTTTATAGGGCTCAGGCGGACGTATGCTGCGGATCCTGGCCGCAGTATCGCCGACAACTTCTTTGTTAATCCCCTTAACGGAAATTTTGGTCGGCGCCGGAACCTCTATCTCAATGCCTTCCTCCGGCACGAAATGTACCGGCTGGGAATAACCGACGTTTAGTACCAGGGTGTTGCCCTGCTTGGCCGCACGATAGCCCACACCTACCAGTTCCAGGTTTTTGGAGAACCCCTGGGTTACTCCATCAACCATATTGGCCAGCAGGGTTCTCCCCAGACCGTGAAGGGAGCGGTGCTCTTTTTTATCGGAAGGGCGCGACACAACGATCTGGTCTTTTTCGACTTTAATCTCCAGGCACTCGGGAATTTTTTTGGTCAGCTGGCCTTTTGGCCCTTTAACGGTTACAATATTTCCGGAATCTATCTGAACTTCGACATTTTTCGCTTTCGGAATAGGTTTTTTCCCGATTCTTGACAACCATACCACCTCCTACCAGACATAACAGATCACTTCTCCCCCCAGCCCGGCCTTTCGTGCTTCATGGTCGGTCATTACCCCCTGGGAGGTTGAAATGATGGCAATACCCAGCCCCCCCAGGACCCGGGGCAGATCATCTTTGCCCACATATACTCTTAATCCCGGTTTACTGATACGCTTGAGGCCGTTCAGCACGCCCTGGGTATTTGCTTTCAAATACACTTTCAAGATCCCCTGTTTTCCATCCTGAACAAACTCAAAATCTTTTATATAGCCTTCTTTCTTTAAAATAGCGGCGATTGCTTTTTTCATCCTGGAAGAAGGAACCTCCACATGCCCGTGTCCCGATAAAGAAACATTCCTGATCCTTGTTAAAAAATCGGCAATAGGATCGGTCATCATCTTAAACGTTAACCTCCTTTCTACGCCCCTACTACCAGCTGGCTTTTTTTACACCGGGAAGGACTCCTTGGTGGGCCAGCTTCCGGAAGCACAAACGGCACATCCCGAACTTACGGAGGTAGGCTCTCGGACGGCCGCATAACTTGCAACGGCTATAGCGACGAACCTCAAACCTGGGCTCTCTATTAGCTTTGGCGATTAAAGACTTTTTAGCCACAAATCTCCTGGTTCTTATCCTAACCAGGCCGCACCTCCTTTCAGTTTTAAAGTTAAAATAGAAGTTAAATATCGGATATAAAAATTCTCTAGGCTGCCCGGAAAGGCATGCCCATTCTACTTAACAGTTCCTTGGCCTCTTCGTCGGTCTTGGCTGTTGTGACAATGGTAATATCCATTCCCTGGATCTTTTCGATCTTGTCGTACTCTATCTCCGGAAAAATAATCTGCTCTTTCAAGCCGAGGGAGTAATTCCCACGCCCATCAAAAGACTTGGGAGATACACCGCGAAAATCTCTTACCCGGGGAAGAGCGACATTGATAAGCTTATTAACAAAATCGTACATCATTTCCCCGCGCAGCGTAACCTTGCAACCGATGGACATTCCCTCCCGCAGCTTAAAACTGGCCACTGATTTTCTAGCCTTAGTAATAACAGGCTTTTGTCCGGTGATCAAGGAGAGTTCCTTTACCGCGGCCTCCAGCAATTTGGGGTTATCCTTGCCTTCCCCGATGCCCATATTGATTACAACTTTCTCCAAACGGGGCACTTGCATTATATTCTTATAAGAAAAGTGTTCCATTAAAGCAGGTCGGACCTCTTTAATATATTTTTCCTTTAAACTGGACATTTTCCCACCTTCCAAATCATGCTACTTGTCAATATACTCGCCACACTTCTTGCAGCCCCTTACCCTTTTCCCATCAGTCAGAACACGCCGGAAAATGCGTGTAGGCTGCTGGCAGGACGGGCATATGAGCATGACTTTGCTGGAACTGATGGGGGCTTCCATCTCCCTGATGCCTGCCTGGGGCACCTTTTGTGTGGCACGCGCATGTTTTTTAATTATATTAATACCTTCAACCAGCACCTTTTTTTCGCTGGGGAACGTGCGTAATATTTTCCCTTTTTTGCCTTTGTCTTTTCCAGAAAGAATTCTGACTTTATCACCTTTGCGTACATGCAGCTTGGTTACGGGCAAACGTCACACCTCCTCACCTTAGAACCTGCATTTATACCATTTCCTGCCGGCTCATACTACCTCCGGGGCAAGGGAAATAATCCTCATGAAATCCTTTTCTCTTAATTCTCTGGCTACCGGACCAAAAATCCGCGTTCCCCGCGGAGCTTTCTGCTCATTTATAATCACCGCAGCATTTTCATCAAAGCGTATAAATGTACCGTCTTTACGCTGGTATCCTTTTTTGGTACGCACTACAACGGCGCGGACAACATCACCTTTTTTTACAACCCCACCGGGGGCGGCCTCCTTTACTGATGCCACAATAATATCTCCAACATTGGCGGCTCTTCTTTTTGACCCTCCCAGGACGCGGATACACATTATTTTGCGGGCCCCTGTATTATCGGCTACATTAAGAACTGATAAATTTTGGATCATCACGGACCCTCCTTTCACCGGAACTACAACCGTGTTCTCTCGACAATTTCAACCAGCCGCCACCTTTTATCCCTGCTTAAAGGCCTGGTTTCCATAATTCTGACCTTGTCACCGATTCTGCATGTGTTGTCTTCGTCATGGGCTTTATACTTTTTTGTCTTTCTGATGATCTTGCCGTACAAAGGGTGGCGTGTGCTTCTCTCCACAGCGACCACAATTGTTTTGTCCATTTTGTCGCTTACTACTTTCCCTACTCTTACCTTGCGACTCCCTCTTTCCAATCCGCTGCCTCCTTTCCAGGGTCTTACTGGCGTTTTATAGTACCGGCTGCAGCCAGCTCTCTTTCCCGCATAACTGTTTTTACCCGGGCAATAGACTTGCGCACCTCTTTTAGCCTCATGGTGTTTTCCAGCTGTCCTGTGGCCATTTGAAAACGCAGATTAAAAAGCTCATCCTTCAGCTCCCGGATTCTCTCCTGAAGCTCCTTGTCTGAAAGCTCACGGACCTCGCTAGCCTTCATGGGCTTCACCACCTATTTCTTCTCTTTTAACAAATTTGCATTTCATAGGCAACTTTTGAGCCGCCAGGCGCATGGCCTCCCTGGCTGTCTCCTCCGGAACCCCGGCCAATTCAAACATAATACGGCCCGGCTTTACCACAGCAACCCAGTATTCCGGGGAGCCCTTACCCTTACCCATCCGTGTTTCGGCAGGTTTGGCCGTAATAGGCTTGTGAGGGAAGATCTTAATCCATATTTTACCGCCTCTTTTTACATGCCTGGTCATAGCTATCCTGGCCGCCTCTATCTGCTGGCTGGTAACCCACTTGGGTTCCATGGCCTGTAAACCGAACTCGCCAAAATCGATCTGCGTTCCTCCCTTGGAGGTGCCTTTCATCCTGCCCCTCTGGTGTCGACGGTATTTAACCCGTTTGGGGATTAGCATCTTTACCGTTCCCTCCCTCCACCGTCTTTTCTTTTTTCCTGGCTTCAGGAAGTATTTCTCCTTTATAGATCCATACTTTTACCCCTATACGGCCGTACGTGGTATGGGCTTCACAAAAACCGTAATCAATATCCGCACGCAAGGTTTGCAGCGGAACAGTTCCTTCGTGGTAACTCTCTGTGCGGGCCATTTCCGCCCCTGCCAGACGCCCCTTGCAGATGATTTTGACGCCCTTGGCACCGGCACGCATTGTCCTGAAAACTGCCTGTTTCATGGCCCTACGGAAAGCGATCCTTTTAGAAAGCTGCTGGGCAATATTTTCCGCTACAAGGTAGGCATCCAACTCCGGCGTCTTGATCTCCATAATGTTGACATGCACTTTTTTGCCCGTCATTCCCTCCAGGTTGCGGCGGAGCTGGTCCACTCCTGTGCCCCCCTTGCCGATCACCATCCCCGGCTTGGCGGTATGAATATTAACGCGCAGGTTATTGGCGGCACGATCAATTTCAATACGGGAAATACCTGCTCCTTCCAGCTGCTTTTTAATAAAATCACGAATCTGTAAATCTTCATGCAGAAGCTTGGTATAGTCCTTTTCAGCATACCAGCGCGCATCCCAATCCTTGATGATCCCGACGCGAAAGCCGACAGGACTAATTTTTTGACCCAACTTTTAACGCCCCCTCTCTCTCCCGTAATACCACGGTTAAATGACTCGTTCTTTTACGAATGCGCGCGGCTCTCCCGAAAGCCCGGGGCATAAATCTTTTTAAAGTTGGGCCTTCATCGACATAAGCCTTGAAGACAAAAAGGCCATCCTTTTTCATCTCGTAATTATGCTCCGCATTGGCTACAGCCGAACGCAAAACTTTTTCAATAATCACGGAAGCCCGTTTTGGGATAAAATGTAGAATGGATAAGGCTTCCTCTACGCTTTTGCCCCTGATAAGATCCATCACTATCCTGGCTTTACGGGGAGCTATTCTGACAAATTTGGCCTGTGCTTTTGCTTCCATACTTTTATCCCCCAAAAAATTATTTTAACGACGTTGATCTTTCCGTATGGGCACCATGGCCGCGAAAAGTTCGCGTAGCGGCAAATTCTCCGAGTTTATGTCCTACCATATCTTCCGTTATATAAATGGGAACATGCTTCCGGCCATCATGGACAGCAATGGTATGGCCTACCATCTCAGGAAAAATAGTGGAACGCCGGGACCATGTTTTTATGACCCGCTTTTCCCTGGCATTGTTCATTCGGTCAATTTTGGCCATCAGCTTTGGATCCACGTAAGGCCCCTTTTTCAGTGAACGTCCCATTTAATCACCCCTTTTTCATTATCTCAAGCACCTGGCTTTCCATTAAAACGTTATTTGCGTTTTTTGACAATAAACTGATTTGACTTCTTCTTTTTGGGGCGGGTTTTATAACCCAGTGTCGGCTTACCCCAGGGAGTCAGCGGTCCGGTCCTCCCAATAGGGGCCTTGCCTTCGCCTCCGCCGTGGGGGTGGTCCACCGGGTTCATAGCCGAACCACGTACAGCGGGTCTGAATCCCAGCCAGCGGGAACGGCCGGCTTTGCCGATGGTAATGTTTTCGTGCTCTACGTTCCCGACCTGCCCTATAGTAGCCTTGCACTCGGCGGGCAGCAGTCTGACCTCCCCGGAAGGGAGCCTCACATGTGCATATCTCCCCTCCTTGGCCATCAACTGAGCCACACCGCCGGCTGAACGTACCAGTTGGGCACCTTTGCCCGGGAATAGCTCCAGGTTGTGGATCAAAGTCCCGGCAGGAATATTTTTTAGCGGAAGGCTATTGCCTGGTTTGATCTCTGCATCCGGCCCGGAACTTATTTTGGAACCCACCTTCAGCCCCTGGGGAGCGAGAATATAGCGCTTTTCCCCGTCTGCATAATGCAAAAGGGCTATACGCGCCGAGCGGTTGGGATCGTATTCTATAGCAGCAACCGTGGCAGGCACGCCGTCTTTGTCTCTTTTAAAATCGATAATCCTGTATTTTTGTTTATGCCCCCCTCCACGGTGCCTGACAGTTATCCTTCCTGAGGCATTACGGCCGGCCTTGCTTTTCAGGGGTTCCAATAACGCCTTTTCCGGTTCTTTTTTCGTAATCTCTTCAAAAGTGGAAACGGTCATAAAACGCCTGCCAGGTGATGTAGGAACGAATTTTTTTATTGCCAATGACTTCAACCTCCTCCCTTAAAAACATTCAGGTATTCAGAGCTCAGCAGCCGGAATTCAGAATCATGAGTAGAACATGTTTACCGGTGCGCTACTCGAAAATTTCAATGGGTTTGCTTCCCTCATGCAGGGTAACAATCGCTTTTTTCCAGCCGGGGCGATACCCCCTGTGAACGCCGAGCCGCTTGGGCTTTCTCTTAACTGAAAGGGTATTGACACTTTTTACCTTGACCCCGAAAATCTCCTCTACAGCCTTCTTTATTTCAATCTTATCGGCTCTTTTATCAACAACGAAACTGTATTTCTTTTGTTCCGTAAGAGCGGTGGACTTTTCTGTTACCAGAGGTTCAATGATAATATCACGCGGATTTCTCATTGGCGAATACCTCCTCGATCTTGGCTACGGCATCCCTGGTTAAAAGAAGCGTCTCATGTTTTAAAATATCAAGAACGTTGATCCCTGCGGCGATAGTCGTAGTCACACCGGGAATGTTACGTGCTGATTTGAAAACGTTTATATCAGGGCCGGCGGTAACCAGCAAGACAGACCCTTTAACCTTGAGATTGCCAAGCATGCTTACAATGTCCCTGGTCCTGGGTTCAGACAGCGTTAGGGCATCCAGAACAAGAAGCTTCTTCTCCGACAACTTGGAGGTCAGGGCTGAATAGAGAGCGGCACGCCGGACTTTTTTGGGAAGCCGATAGCGATATTGGCGCGGTTTGGGGCCGAAAATAATACCACCGCCCGTCCAGATCGGTGAACGAATACTCCCGTGGCGTGCCCTTCCTGTCCCTTTCTGCCGCCAGGGTTTTCTCCCGCCCCCCTGTACCTCACTGCGGTTCTTGGTACTGGCGGTGCCGCGGCGGCGGGCAGCCAGGAGCATCTGGGAAACATCAAAAAGAAGGCTTTCATTTACTTCCGCGGCGAATATAGCATCACTGAGCTCGATTTCGCCTACCTGTTCCCCTTTAACGTTGTATACCTCCACTGTGGGCATAACTGCTAAGCCCCCTTTCTTAACGTTTTACAGAATTTTTAACAATTAACAGATTGTTACGCGGTCCGGGCACAGCTCCTTTGACCAGCAATAAATTTTTTTCAGCATCTACTTTTATTACCTTGAGTTTCTGTGCGGTCACCCTTTCACCGCCCATTCTTCCAGGCAAGGACTGCCCTTTGAAAACACGGGACGCATCAATGGCCCCCAGCGAACCCGGGCCCCTGTGATAACGTGAACCGTGTGTCATCGGCCCCCTGCCCTGTCCGTGTCTCTTTATACTCCCGGCAAAACCTTTACCTTTGGATACACCTGTAACATCCACATATTCGCCTGCTTTGAAGATGTCGGCTTTAATTTCCTGCCCTACCTCGTAGGTATCCGCATCGGAAACCCGCAGTTCTCTGACATATTTTGCAGGAGCAACCCCCGCCTTGGCAAAATGCCCGTTAAGGGGTTTATTTAGACTGTTTGGCCGGGCTTTCTTAAATCCTACCTGAATAGCCTTGTAACCGTCTTTTTCCGGGGTTTTTTTGGCCACAACCGTGCAGGGTCCCGCTTCCAATACCGTTACAGGGATAACGCGGCCTTCTTCATCAAATACCCGGGTCATACCGATTTTTTTGGCCAGAATTCCTTTTTCCATGTTACTACACCCCCTATCAAGAAGTTAGATGCCTACAACATCTAATTTATCCGGGTTTTACAATTTGATTTCGATATCTACACCGGCAGGTAAATCCAGGCGCATCAGAGCGTCAACAGT
Organism: Bacillota bacterium; assembly: GCA_003444595.1. Classification (GTDB taxonomy): domain Bacteria; phylum Bacillota; class Dethiobacteria; order DTU022; family UBA8154; genus UBA9862. Next base: position 1,561 of record DLUO01000011.1, on the reverse strand, counting down.
ATTGGGTGTAGGATCTATTATATCTATAAGTCTCTTGTGAGTACGGATCTCAAATTGTTCACGAGAGTCCTTGTACTTATGCGGAGCCCTGATAATAGTATAAAGGCTCTTCTCCGTGGGAAGCGGGACAGGACCCGAAACATTGGCCCCGGTACGTCTGGCCGTTTCGACAATCTTTCCTGCAGATTGATCCAGGAGGTTGTGGTCGAAGGCCTTTAGACGGATACGAATTTTTTGATTGGACATAAATTTTCCTCCTTTTCGCCTGATTACTTTAGCAGGCTGCTCCGTAAAAATTACCCACCTGTGGTGGCAACCTCTTACTTCATCGCGGGCCGCCGTACAGCTTCCTTTTATTCCACGATGGAGGCGACTACGCCGGCACCTACGGTGCGCCCGCCTTCACGGATGGCAAAACGCAGACCTTCCTCTATGGCAATGGGAGTAATCAACTCGATCTCCATGGTGATGTTGTCACCGGGCATAACCATCTCCACACCCTCCGGTAACTGGATGGAACCCGTCACATCGGTGGTCCTAAAGTAAAACTGGGGACGGTAACCAGGGAAAAACGGGGTGTGACGGCCGCCTTCCTCTTTCTTTAAGACATAAACCTGGGCATTGAATTTGGTATGCGGCTTGATGCTGCCCGGCTTGGCTAAAACCTGGCCACGCTCTATTTCGTCACGGTCGATGCCCCGCAACAATACGCCAATGTTGTCCCCGGCTTCGGCTTCTTCCAATGTCTTGCGAAACATCTCTACGCCGGTGGCTACGGTCTTGCGCGGACGGTCACCAAAACCGACTATCTCTACTTCGTTGCCGATCTTGATTGTCCCACGCTCCACACGGCCGGTAGCCACTGTGCCGCGGCCGGTTATGGTGAAGACGTCCTCCACAGGCATTAGGAAGGGCTTCTCTTTGTCACGCTGCGGCGTGGGTATATAGCTGTCTATAGCATCCATTAGTTCCCAGACTACTTTGCAGTTCTCACAACCCCGATCACCACAGCCGCATTCCATAGCCTTCAGGGCAGAACCCATGATAACGGGAATATCGTCTCCGGGAAATTCGTAGTCGCTGAGCAGTTCTCTTACTTCCATCTCCACTAATTCCAGCAACTCGGGATCGTCTACCATGTCAACTTTGTTTAAAAAGACGACGATATAGGGAACCCCTACCTGACGCGCCAGCAAGATGTGCTCTCTCGTCTGCGGCATGGGACCATCGGCCGCCGATACTACCAGTATGGCACCGTCCATCTGCGCCGCACCGGTGATCATGTTCTTGACGTAGTCAGCGTGGCCGGGACAGTCCACATGGGCATAGTGACGGTTCTCGGTCTCATACTCGACATGCGCCGTGGCTATCGTGATGCCCCGCTCACGCTCCTCAGGAGCCTTGTCTATCAAATCAAAATCCATGCGCTCCGCAAACCCCTGACTCGCCAAACAGTAGGTTATCGCCGAGGTCAAGGTCGTCTTGCCGTGATCCACGTGCCCTATCGTCCCAACGTTAATATGAGGCTTGGTCCTCTCATATTTCTTCTTGGCCATATTTT
>DLUO01000073.1:449-5926 GCA_003444595.1 Bacillota bacterium | reverse complement strand
TCGTCCAGCTCCGCCTGGCCGGCGACGCTGCGCAGTGTTGTCTGGGAAAGCTGGGCAGTAGCCTCTCTGTAATTCTCCACATTTACAATGGCATTGGCAGCATCGACAACACGGTAATACACTACGGCATTAACACTGCAGATAACGTTGTCCCTGGTAACTACATCCTGGGTGGGGACATCCAGGGTAACCACACGGAGGGAAACCCGGACAAAATGATCGATCAGGGGAATAAGGACAACGAGCCCGGGCCCCTTGGAACCGACCAACCGCCCCAGGCGAAACACCACCAGTCTCTCATATTCCCTTACTACCTTTAAGGCAGAGTAAAGAAAAATGATAATAATAAAAATTAAAGCCAGTATTGTTTCCATACACTTTACACTTCCTTCCTTTTTTCCTTGTTTTTCTAGATTATCTTACCCAAATTTTCCGCCGGTATGAAAAAATCGATTAGCCAAAGATGCCGCGCTTATACGGACAGAAATAAGAATAAGGCTCTAATCAATTTTTTTTACAATCAAGGTAAGGCTTTCTTGCCTGATAATCTCCACCCGGGAGCCCGGAGGAATTGTGGAGCTGTCATGGCTGCATGCTTTCCAAAGTTCCCCGCGCATCTTGACTGTCCCACAGGGTGAAAGCTCTTCTACTACTGTCGCCACGGCCGCGGGGCGGAAAAAGTCACCCGCTTCCTTCCACTGTCGCCTGGAGCGGAGCAGCATGGTGACAATTAAAAAACAGATTGCACTTACAGCCAGCGCCACACCAATAGCTGTGGCACGGAAGGTGGAATACCACTCCAGTGCCATGAGCGGCTCGCGGGGCAGCAGCAGCGAACCTAACAGGAGGCTGATCCCGCCCCCGATGCCCAGCACCCCGAAGCCGGCTGAAAATATCTCTGCAACTAACAAGGAGAGTCCCAGAACAATAAAAATAATTCCGGCTGTGCTGGTGTCAAATAGACCGATTCCATAGATACCAAGCAGCAGCGCAATGGCTCCCAGCACCTCGGGGACCAGAGTTCCCGGCATCCCCAGGCCGAAATAAAGACCAAGAGCCCCAGCTGCCAGGAGAAGAAAGGCTATCTGGGGGTCGCTGATCTTATCCTGGAGCTTCTCCGTAAGGTTCATCTCTTTCCTGACCAGTCGTGCCTCCCGGCTGCTGAGCGAGTAAAAGCGGCCCTCTTTTTCAACTTGTCGGCCATCAAGGGCTTCCAGCAAAGTGTTAATATTTCCCGACAGTAAATCGATCACGCCCTCTTCTTCAGCCTCGTAAGCATTCAGGGTAAGGTTTTCTGTTACAAATTTTTCTACGATTTCACCGGGCCGGCCTTTCTCACGGGCAATACTTTTTATATGACCGGCCAGAAAATTAACGGTTTTTTCATCCGCCTGTTCAGTACCACCGGGAGAGATAGCTACCGGCATGGCGGCCCCCACTGTAGTCCCGGGTGCCATGGCGGCAATATCCGCGCTTACCAGGATAAAAGCTCCGGCCGAAGCGGCAATAGCTCCTGAGGGGTGCACAAATACCACGACAGGGACAGGTGCCGTAGCAAACGCCCTGGTTAAATCCAGTGTGGCATCCAGCAACCCGCCGGGAGTATCAATGCTGATGATAACCGCCTGTGTATCGGTTGCATTTATTTCGGCCAACTCTCGCTGTATAAAGGCGGCCTTTCCCGCCGTAACAACCCCTTTAAGCTCCAGCAGATAAATGTCGCGCGAACGCGGGTTCTCCTGTAAATCGGCAGCGCCTGTCATGCTGAAGGGCAATATAATACTCCCCAGCGCCAATCCGATGGATAGAAAAAGCCATAAGTATCGATAATATGGCCTGAACAAAGACATACTGCGCACATACCTCCAGTAAGCGGCTCAGGACGCGTTTTTTCGCTCCGCTAAAAAGAATGAAAAAAAGCAGGAAGCTCATTACTACATATGTAACTTATGTACCCATTCTCATGTACCTTTAGTGTAACCACTTAACCGGTTCATTATATGATATTCAGGTGACAGCAGGTACTGCCCCGGGTTAATGCAAAAGCTTATCGTCATCTCCAAAAATATGTTCCACGCTTTCTTTCACCACTTCCTCAAAAGGCAGGCCCTGTGAGGCAACCTTCTCACTGATAAAAAGCGGAGAGCCGCTGGTTAATGCCAGCGCTACAGCATCGCTGGGCCGGGAATCCACAATAATGTCACGGCCGTCTTTCTCTAAAAATATTTGGGCATAATATGTCCCTTCACGGAAATCATTCACGATAATCCTTTTAATGGTGGCACCAAGGCTGCTGCATATGGACACAATCAGGTCATGAGTCAGCGGACGGGGAAGGACATATCCATCAAGCTTCAACGAAATAGCCTGTGCCTCGCCGAGCCCGATGCCAATAGGCAGAACCATGGTTTCATCCTGATCCATTAAAAGGAGAAGGGGGTTTTGCGATAGATCAATTCCTACACCTTTTACTTTAACAGGGATCATCTCTTTCCGGCGAAGGAGCCGTTACCTCCTTGTTATATTATCCAGAAGCAAGGGAAAGAAGTTCCCCAAGCGCTTTCTCCACTTCGTCTTTCTGTTCATTAATCTTCAGGCGCAGCCTCTCATGCCGCTCTTTTCTTTGATTCAGGGCCACCTTGAGACTGGAGAGCAGTTCCTGGAAAGTAACTTTTTCGGGAGCTAAAAAATTATTTTCGCCAACATATTCGAGAAAAGCATTTACTTTGGGATCATAGGGAAGCGCTACAAAAGGGACCCCGCAAATTGCCGCTAAAATAAGCGCATGCAGGCGCATTCCGATCAGAAGATCCAGGCCTCCCATCAGTTTTAAAATTTCCCTGGGGGAAAGGCTCTGCTCAAATAGTATGCCCTTTGCTGTCGGCAGGGCGGCCAGAGCTCTGGCCAGGGGTAAATCCTTCTCCAGGTGATAGGGCAGATAAATCAACCTGGCGCCAAACTCTCTCTGCAAGTAGTTACAGCCGTTGGCAATAACCTGTAGAAGCCGCTGGTCAATATCCTTTTCCCCGGGGTAAGGCCGCAAGGCAATACCAACGAACAGTTCCATACGTGACTTTTGGATCCCGTGGGATTCCCAAAAAGATAAGATTTCTTCCGGTTTGGCCGGCTCCAGGGAATAAACAGGGTCTGCCGTAATATTCACTTCCCGGCTTAACCCGAGTTCTGCAAGAAACTGTGCAGAGGCTGCATCCCTAACACTGATCCAGTCCGCCTTGGAAAGGACCTTTTTTACCCACAAACGGCTCCACCCGTATCGCAAGGGGCCAACGCCCTGTGCGTAAACAGCAACCTTTTTCCCCATCAGCTTTGCCAGCTCGATGATCCCCAGGTAGTACGGTATGGAGCGCGGGCCGGTAACATCCTGCAGGAGCCCACCGCCGCCGCTAACAAGCAGGTCGGCCCTGCGCAGAACACGTATGATCGATGGCAGGTGCGTCCGCGATACCGCTTTAACCCCGTATGTTTCCCGGGTATGAAGAGGATCGGCAGAAAAAACAATTAGCTCTATATCCGGCCGGTAACGGCGCAAAGTGGTAACGATGGCCTCCAGGATTGCTTCATCCCCGATATTGTGAAAACCATAATAGCCTGAAAGGGCAATACAGGTCAACTGTGCCTCCCCTTTCCCCGGTGTGGATTAGTATCCGGTGTATTCTACCCATCATTCTATTTTATATCCGCCCCGGACCAGCAAGATAGTATCTGTTTCCGCTACTATTCCACGCCCATCCTCACGAGGAGAGAGGATTAGGTGATCCCTGCCGATAATCTCGTTGGCAGGAAGAGTCCGTCCCGCTGTAAGATCGGAAAGGCCGCCGCCGGGGCCTTCTAAGGCTCTGGCCCGGCCGCTGCGCAATACACACTCCGTCCCGGAACCGGTAAGCAATTTTTGGCCTTTAGCTACCGCTATGACTTCATAAGTCGGAGCCGGGGCGATAACAACAGGCTGTCCGGGAGAAGAGGGCCCGCCATCGTCCTCCTGTTTTGTATGCTTCTCCGGAATTTGCAGGTCCTTTTGTTCTTTTAAAGACCGAGAAAATTCATTCAATTTTGCTTCTACCCAACTGGCTGTAACCAGGGGGTCGTTTTCCGAACCGGGAATTGCACCGGCATCAGCCCCGGCGACCTGTCCCAGTAAAAAGCCAATCAGCATAAAAACCAAAGCCAGGGCAGAGGCGCGCCCCCATTTGCCTTTGCTTGAGCTCAGCCTGTCCAACAAGGTCTTTTTCTTTACCTCTCCCGAATCGCGCATTGAATGTCTCCTTTCCGCAATCTTTACTAGACGTTTACAGGTACCTCCCACGGAAGTCATCCAGAAACTCATCTTCGTCCCAGCCTTCCTGCTGCAAGCGCTTTCTTAAGGACTCGACCTGAGAATAGCGCCTTGCATCGTGCATATCATCCAGGTAACGGTAAATGCCCACCCTTCTTCCCACACGAAAATTGGCCCTCTCTTCAGGGGGCATATCCAAATACCTGTCGATAACACCGATCATGGCCGCTTTGTCATGTGAGAGGTCTCCTTCCACTTCCTCCAGCAGGTTGAGAATATGATCACTTATATAATAGCCGGTCCCGTCCAGATTGTCCAGCAGCAGTCTCTCTTCCCTGACAATTTCGTCATCTTTAAGCGGTTGAAACTCCCCTGTCTGGACCTTTTCCAGGAGGGGGATCCCCTGTCTGATAGTAAGAGTACGAATACGTATAAAATGTGGGTCGATAATGCTTAAAACCCTTGCTGTCTCCAGGGCATGTTCTCTCCACAGAGCACGCCCCCCCAAACCCAGCATAACGTACTCGCTGAGGCTTAAGCCGGCCTCTTTGGCCTTCAACCCGGCCTCGATATGTTCCGCGGCTGAAACTCCTTTGCACATATATGCCAGCAGAGGATCGTATCCGCTCTCCAGGCCGATATGCACCCTGCTTAATCCTGCTTCTCGCAGCATTTTTAGCTCCTCAACACTACGCCTGCTCACGGTTTTGGAGCGGGTATAGGTGGTAATGCGCTCCACCGTTGGGAACTTCTCCTTAATAAAGGAAAGCACCTCAGCGAGTTTCTCCGCCGGCATGGTCAGGTTGTCGGCATCCTGTAAAAATACATTTTTCCCGCCCTTGTAAAGCCACAGGGCAATCTGGAGCAATTCGGGTTCGCGGCGATAAACATATTCCAGAGTATCCCTGGTAATATTAACACCGTCTCCGGCTTTTAAAGCATATGCTTTTACCTTTAGAGATGCTTCGTGCATCGCTATTATATCTTCTTTGATCTCCTCGACTGTCCTTCTGGAATACTTTTGTTTTTTATAAACATGGCAAAAAAGGCATTTGTTCCAGGGACAGTTCCGGGTAACTCGAATAAAAAGGCTTTCTGCTTCACTGGGAGGACGAATGGGTCCCTGTTCAAAGGTCATTTTTCACCACTCCTTTCACCATAATAGGGGTGGCGAAGGTTGGTG
>DLUO01000073.1:0-168 GCA_003444595.1 Bacillota bacterium | reverse complement strand
ATGTTCGCGCTGCCGGCGGCGGACATCCGTGTCCGCCGGGCCATCTTTAAGCCCTCGCTTCGCTGAACCTGCAGACTCAAGCTACACATTCCGCTCGCCACAACCTTACGCCATCCCTGCGGGAGCCGCACGGGATCTAAACGCCGACCTACCCGGCCAATTCCCATC
>DLUO01000021.1:5718-7491 GCA_003444595.1 Bacillota bacterium | reverse complement strand
TTGGCCGGAGGAACGGATATCTTACCAAAAATGAAACAGGAGCTACTTTTTCCGAAGGCCATCGTTTCGCTCAAAAATTTAAGCGGCCTGTCAGAGATCCGTGTTGAAAACAACAAAGATGTAATCATCGGGGCAAGGGTAACGCACAACAGTCTGCTCGATTCACCTGTTCTCCAGAAAAAATACCCGTCTATATGCAACGCTGCGCATCAGATGGCCAACAATCAGGTGAGAAACATCGGCACTATAGGAGGCAATATTGTCAATGCCGTCCCCTCCGCCGACCTGCCACCCATTCTAATCGCCCTCGGTGCTAAAATTAAGCTTGTAGGAACAAACGGGGAGAGGGTTTTACCGTTGGAGGATTTCTTTACGGGGCCTAACGAAAGTGTCATCAAGCAGGATGAAGTATTAACTGAATTTATCATCAGTGAGCAGCCCTTTACCGGTAGCACATATCTCAAATTTGCCCTGCGCCGTTCCGGAGCACTGGCGGTAGCAAGCGTGGCTGTAGCGGTTGCCGTAGAAGGCAATACCTGCCAAAAGGCGCGGATCGTCCTGGGAGCCGTAGCCCCCACGCCGCTGAGAGTGAAAACGGCCGAAGAGGTACTCACAGGCAAAGAGATAACAGACGTTCTTCTTGAAGAAGCCGGCAGCGCAGCGGCTACAGAGAGCAAACCTATTTCCGATATCCGTGGCTCAGCAGAATACAGGCGCGATTTGGTGCGGGTTTTAACCCGGCGGGCTTTAAAAAAAGCAATTACAGAAGGACATGTTTAAAAGGGGGAAAAAGAAATGCAGGAAACTGTAGAGCGCAGCGACATTAAATATTATTTAGTCACTTTAAACGTAAACGGGGAAAAATATACCAGGGCTGTAAAGGCCAATACGCTTTTGGTAAATCTCCTGCGTGATGAACTCGATCTGACCGGAACAAAAAAAGGATGCGAACTGGGAGATTGCGGCTCCTGCACTGTCCTGCTGGACGGCAAACCGGTAAACTCCTGCCTTATTCTGGCCCTGGAGGCTGATGGACACGAAATTACAACGATTGAGGGACTGGCCCAAAATGACAAACTGGATAAGCTGCAAGAAGCTTTTGTTGAACATGCCGCCATACAATGCGGTTATTGTACCCCCGGCATGATTATGTCGGCTAAAGCTCTGCTTACACGCAATCCACATCCCACTGAAGAAGAAGTACGCGAAGCCATCGCCGGCAACCTATGCCGCTGTACAGGCTATGTGAATATTGTCAAAGCCATCATGGCTGCAGCGGAAGAACAACAATAGAGGAGAGGTGGACCAAATGGGTGAGAACTATGAAGTTATAGGAAAAAGTGTGCCCCGTATCGACGGAGTGGCCAAAGCAACCGGACGTGCAAAGTATACAGGCGACCTCAAGTTCCCCAACATGTTGATAGGAAAAATTTTACGCAGCCCCCATGCCCATGCCCGTATTCTCAATATTGATACCTCCGAAGCTGAGAAGCTGCCTGGCGTAAAAGCTGTCATTACCCACCGCGATGTACCCTCCACAAAGTACGGACTCAGCCCGGCCCGCTGGGATCAAACTATCTTCTGCATCGATAAAGTACGTTTTGTAGGTGACAAAGTTGCTGCAGTAGCTGCGGTTGACGAAGAAACGGCATACAAGGCGCTCAAGCTCATTAAGGTAGATTATGAGGTCTTGCCGGCTGTTTTTGATCCCTTTGAAGCGCTTAAAGAAGGAGCGCCGCAAATTTTTGAGGAGTATCCCGGGAACATTAATAC
>DLUO01000021.1:5086-5584 GCA_003444595.1 Bacillota bacterium | reverse complement strand
GAACCGCATGCCTCCATAGCTTTCTGGGAAGGCCCCAAAGTAACCCTGTACAGCAGCAACCAGTCCGTCCACTACCTGCAGTATCATATTGCACGGGTCTTCGGTATGCCCATGGGTAATGTACGCGTACTGAAGACGCACGTCGGGGGCGGTTTTGGCGGCAAGCTCGACCCTACCGGGCTGGATTTTGCGGCTGTCAGGCTTTCGCAAATAACCGGCCGGCCGGTGAAGATGGCCTTTGACCGCAAGGAGATGTTTTACAACAACCGCGGACGCCATGCACAGTACATGGAGTTGACCACCGGTGTCACCAAGGAGGGAAAAATCCTGGGTGTACACGCCAATTTTGTCATGGACGGCGGCGCCTATACCGGGCTGGGAGTAGCCTCTGCCTACTATGCCGGGGCGCTGCTCACCGTTCTCTATGATTTTGATAACTATAAATTCGATATGATTCGTGTCGTCACCAACCTGCCCGGCTGCGGCGCCCAGAGAGGC
>DLUO01000021.1:0-4761 GCA_003444595.1 Bacillota bacterium | reverse complement strand
TTACCGCACCGACCTGCCGCAAGCCGTGGCAATTATCAAAGTCCATGATGACGGATCTATGGCCACCCTTTATACCGGCGCTGTAGAGATCGGGCAGGGCAGCGATACGATACTCTGCCAGATGGCGGCCGAAGCCATGGGCTATCCTTTAGAAAAGATAAGAATTGTGGCAGGGGATACCGACCTGGCTACCCATGACTTTGGCGCTTATGCCAGCAGGCAGACCCTGATGAGCGGCTGGGCTGTAAAAAAGGCCGGCGAAGAAGTCAAAAACAAGATTCTCCAAACAGCCGCCGAGATGATGCTTGTTGTCCCCGAGCAGCTTGATGTTAAGCAGGGGATTGTCTTTCTCAAGGCACATCCCGAAGAGTCGCTCACTTTTGAACAAGTCGCACGAACCTATTTTGTAAAATATGGGCAGCTAATCGGACAGGGTTCCTACAAACCGCCCAAATTAGGCGGCACCTTTAAAGGCGCGGCGGTAGGCACCTCTCCAGCTTACAGCGCGGCAACGCAGGTTGCCGAAGTGGAGATCGATGAAGAAACCGGTGAAATTAAAGTTCTTGAGGCCTGGGATGTCCACGACTGCGGGATGGTCATAAATCCGGCTTTACTGCACGGTCAGGTTCATGGCGCTTTCTATATGGGCATGGGCGAATCGATCTGGGAGGAAGTGCTCTTTGATGAAAAAGGAGATGTTGCCAACGGAAACCTTGCCGAATACAGGATGCCCACAGCACTTGACATGCCCCCGGTAACTTCCGAACTGGTTGACAGCATCGATCCCAACGCTCCCTGGGGAGTAAAAGAAGTCGGGGAGGGAGCAACTACCCCCACCATGGCCTGCCTTGCTAACGCCATCTATGACGCCATGGGGGTCCGTATTGAAAGCTTACCGCTTACTTACGAAAAAGTCTGGCGCGCCTTAAAAGAAAAACGCGAAAAGGAAAAAGCATAATACTGTCTATTCAAGAATAAGAAAACCGGAAAACTGCTTTTTGGGTTGTAATACCCCGGAAGCATACCCCAACAGCGTGGTAAAGACATGCCGGCAAGATGGCACTTTACCACGCTTTTTTTCTTACCTCCCCTTGGCACCTTTTTCCCAATTGTTTGCCTAATGTTGTCCAAAATGAGTAAAGATTATAACTAAATTTTCAACCAATTTAGCCGTTGACACTTTTTTACTGCTTAAGTTATGTTTAGGTTAAATTTAGGTTAAATATTAAAAAAATTTTAAAAATCTTTATAGAAGTAGAGGATGATTTAATAGAGCATTTATCTGCATAAGTCGGAAGGGAGGATTGGAGAAAGCCCTTTTAAAGGCATTTAAGCCTGTGTCTCGATGTTAGTATTAATTAAGATATAAGGAGGTTGTGAAATGAACAACAACATATCCTGGGCAAATCCTGCCACCGCAGGAATCGTCGGTTTATGTACAGTCGTAATTCCGCTGTCTGTATTAAACCTGGGATGGATTCCTCCTGAAGGTGCCCCGCTCATTATCGGCTGGCTGATGTTTGGCGGTTTGGTGCAGGTAATTTGTGGCATTATTGAGTTTAAAAGGGGAGGGCTTCTTTTTGCCACCCCGCTTTTGGTATTTGGACTGATGTTGTGTATAACTCCTGCCTTCGGTGAGATTGTCAAGATATGGATTAAAGATTTGGCGGTGCCACCGGCGGTAACAGGAGTCGGTTTTTTAGTTGTCGCCGTTTATGTAGCAGCTTTTTTTATAGCTACAGGGCTGGTAAGCTGGTTTTTATTTATTCTCTGCCTCCTGCTGGATCTCGGTTTATGGCTCGTCGGGTTAACTGATGCAGGGGCGTTAGCCCCGGCTGCCGGTACTGCGGGGTGGTATTGTCTTCTAATTTTTGCCATTGGCATGCTATATATGGCTTGCGCTCTTTTCTTAAATGAAATGTTTGACAAACCGCTGCTTCCTATTGGTGCTCCATTATTCAAAAAGAGGACCGTGCTGGATACAAAAGAGGAACAAATTGCCTCATAAATTTTTTCATGTAGTATTTCCAAAAACAACTCGAGACTTTATCTCTCTATATTTTATTTTCAACAATAATTGAAAGGAGCCGATGAAAAATGAATAAAAAGCGTAGTTTTCCAAGCCCCCACGAGGTGCCGGCTGTTCCGGGGACAGAGGGATGGCAGCGGATGTATCCTTATTATTACATCTTCACGACAGAAGACAAAGAGATGCAGGAATATGAAAACAAAATGCTCTGGTATTATGACGGCCTCCATTATCCTGAGCCCATGTACCCTTTCGACCTCATCTGGGATGAAGCCTGGTATGTAGGGCTTTCGCAAAACAACAGCCGCATGTTCTCCGTGCCCGCCGCGATGGGGATCGACCACCGCATCATAAACGGGTACATCTATATTGCACCGGTCGCTATTGAAGACCCGGAGGTAATTGAAAAAAGAGCCGAGGAATTCCAAAAAAGAGCCGGCTATTATTTCGAGAACTGGGCCACCCTCTATGAAAAATGGAAAGAGAAGGTAAACGACGTCATAAAAAGAGTGGAAGAATTGGATCTCAGCGCACCTGCACAGCTGGAAGACGAATCGGTCGTCTTTGAAGGTAAAGGGGTAACCAGCGGCTTTGAGCTGTACCGCAATTATAAACGGCTGATCGAGTACGGGTTGGAAGCCTGGCAGTACCATTTTGAGTTTCTTAACCTCGGTTACGCTTCTTTTGTCATTTTGCAGGACTTTTGCCGGAAACTCTTCCCGGGGATGAGCGATGCCACGCTTACCAAAATGGTCGGCGGAGTAGATGTCATGCTGTTTAAACCCGATGAGACTTTAAGGGAACTGGCCAGGCTTGCCGTCAAGCTTGGAGTGGGGAGCGAAATCAGGGAAAGCGCCAAATTAAATGATGCTCTCGAAAAATTGTCGGCCAGCGAAAATGGTCGTGAATGGATAAATACTTTTGAGAAGAGTAAATACCCCTGGTTTTACATGTCCACCGGGACGGGGTGGTATCATGACCACTGGACCTGGTATGACCGCATAGAAATCCCCTTCGGAGCAATTAAGAACTATATCGGCATGCTGGAAAAAGGCGAAAATATTGACCGCCCGTATGAAGAGATTCTCCAGACTAAAGAAAGATTGATTAAAGAGTATACCGAGCTCATTGATAACGAAGACGACAAAAAAACCTTTAATGAACTCATCGGTATAACCAAGAATACTTACCCATACCTGGAGGATCACTGCTTCTATATTGAACACTGGTTCCATGGAGTATTCTGGGGAAAAATGAGGGAGCTCAGCAAAGTGTTTGTTGAACATGATTTCTTTGACGATATTGAAGATATCTGGTATCTGAACCGTTTCGAAATCGAGCAGGCGCTTTACGACCTTATCACCTCCTGGGCAACCGGGGTACCCGCCCGGGGGCAAAATTACTGGCGTCCGGAAATCAAGTGGCGAAAAGACGTGCTCGACAAGTTCCGCAAGTTTGTCCCCCCGCCGGCAGTCGGCGCCACTCCTGAGCGGATCACGGAACCCTTCACCATTATGCTCTGGGGGATCACCAGCAGCTCTGTAGACGCCTGGCTGGACGCCGGCAGCGTTTCTCCCGAAGAAGTCACCGAGTTAAAGGGATTCCCTGCTTCTAGCGGCGTGGTAGAGGGCATCGCCAGAATTATTCGCTCTCCTGAACAGATAAATGAACTGCAAGAAGGCGAAATTTTAGTTGCATCGACAACTTCACCGAGCTGGACTCCGGTATTCAATTTAATAAAGGCTGCGGTTACCGATGTGGGAGGGATTATGTCCCATGCCGCTATTGTCTGTCGCGAATACAAGCTTCCAGCGGTTGTGGGGACCGGATTCGCCTCTTCAGCGATTAAAAGCGGGCAAAAAATCAGGGTTGATGGTGATACAGGCATGGTTTATATCCTGGACAAATAAAAAAGGAGAGCTTCAAATGGCAGATAAACAGAATTATGTTTTATGGTTGGAAGACCTACCGCCGGGAGATGCTTTTGCCGCAGGCAAAAAATGCAGCCATCTGGGTGAAATGCGCAGAGCAGGGCTTCCAGTCCCTCCCGGATTTGCCTTAACACTGGATGCTTACCAAAAATTTCTTCGAGACAGCGGTGTTGAGCAGGAGATTACCGACTATTTAAATAAAAATAAAAGCAAGCTGGAAAAAGATGTAGGGATGTTTGAGGAAGCCAGTTCCTATATCATTGAAGAGCTAATTCTGAAGAAAAAAATGCCCACAGAGCTGCAAGAGCTAATCCTGGAGTTCTATGAAGAACTGAATAAACAAAGCCGGCAAAAAAATGTTCCCGTGGCGGTCAGATCAAGCGGTCCGGTAAGTATGCCCGGGCAGTTCGACACCTTTCTCAACGTCCAGGGTGAGAAGGAAATCATGGACAAAGTCATCCGCGTCTGGGCCAGTTCTTTTAATGCCCGGGCTATGGCATACCGTCTCCAGCGGGGAATGGCCCTGGAAAGCTCGCCCATCGGCGTAGCCATTCTGCAGATGATTAACGCCAAATCCTCAGGGGTTATGTTTACTCTGGATCCGGTCAACGGTGACAGGTCCAGGATCTTTATCGAAGGCAGCTGGGGGCTGGGGGAGAGCCTGGTCAGCGGTCAGGTCACCCCGGATAAGTACATCCTCGACAAAGTAACCCTGGACCTTTCCCAGAAGACAATCTGCCGCAAGGTGATGGAGATGGTATACGGCCCTCAAGGGAATATTGTGCCCAGGGATGTTGAGGA
>DLUO01000132.1 GCA_003444595.1 Bacillota bacterium | reverse complement strand
AGATGTGTATAAGAGACAGGACCCTGTCAAAACCTTCCGGAGTTACATAGCCAAAAGAGGAACGCTTTAAAAAATCATGGACTGAAACACCGGAAAAAGTCTTGGCAAAGGAACCCGTGGGCAGGATAGCGTTGGGACCCAATAAAAAATTGCAGAGAGTAATAGGTGTGAAAGCTCCCAGCAGAATTTCCCCGGCATTTTTGATCTGTGGAAGGACAGAAAAGGGATCGGCAGTTAGAATTTCCAGGTGTTCCGGGGCGAAATCATTGATAAAGCGAATCGACTCTTCCAGAGTTGCAGTTAGCACAATACCTCCATAATTATTAAAGACTGTTTCCACAAAACGTCGCTTTTCTTCCGGTAATTTCGTCACCATCTCCGGCATAAGCCGGGCAACCGCCTCCGCCAGCTCCCGGGAGTGGGTGACCAGCAGTGAGGAGGAATCTGGGCCATGTTCGGCTTCAATAAGCAAATCGAGGGCAACAATACGCGGATCGGCATGTTCATCGGCAAGGATGATGGCTTCACTGGGGCCCGCCGGCAGGCCGACATCCAGCACCCCGTACAGCAGCCTTTTAGCAGCGTTGACATAAGCGTTTCCCGGTCCGACAACTTTACGGCAGCGGGGAATGCTTTCTGTCCCATAGGCCACCGCGGCAATGGCCTGCATACCCCCAACGCGATATATTTCTCTAATACCGGCAAGATGTGCCGCCGCCAGAGTTAACGCATCTACCTCACCACCTGCTCCGGGAGGGGTACATACGACAATCCGGGGAACGCCGGCAATAACCGCCGGTATGCCCAGCATCAGCATCACCGAAGGGAAACTCCCTTTGCCTCTGGGCACATACAGGCAAACATCCGAAATGGGCGTTACCTTTTCTCCGGCCAGCAAGCCGCCATCGATTTCCTTGAGCCACATCTCAGGCGGGAGTTGCTCCCGGTGGAACTTTTTTATATTTTCAGCAGCATACTGCAAGGTATCCCTGGTGGGGTTGTCCAGGTTATCAAAAGCCTCTGCTATCTCCTTTTCGGTCACCCGCAGACTTTTCCCCTCCAGAGAAATACCGTCAAACTTCATAGTATAATCCAGGAGCGCCTTATCACCTTCTTCACGGACCCGGTTAATCACCTCCATGGCCAGGGGTAAATGTGCCGAAATATCCGTCTCTGAACGGCGAAGCAACTTTCTGTACTCCCTTTCTGTAAGGGCGGCCAGTTCATAACGTTTCATCTTAAACCTCCTCACGGGGATTGCATTTATTGGCTTTGACATACCCCCACGAATGAATTCGTAGAATTCTGGTTCATTGAAGGAGACCCACCGGGGCGGGTCCTACTCCTTCTTCCACAAGGGTTGATGCCCCAATCCTGAGACTCTTTTTTACTGCAAAGAGCACCGCCTTTCATCCCAGCTTTAAAAGAATGGGCTTTCCTGGCGGGAAATCGTAAAAATGTCAGCTATTTTGCCAGTGATTGTGCGTGGGCCCTATTTCATCAACCAACGTCCACAGCCCGCCGAGTAACAGGGAATGAGCACCGCAGACAATCGGTATTTGAGACTCTACTGCAGCCCTGGTAATTTCTTTTATAACCGGGTTCTTTATCTCCTGCCAGTAGCCCAGATCGGAGAGAAAACGTTCTTCAGTAGAAGGCCTTTGTTTTAAATGGGCCATGAGCACCCTTGTATCCCAAAAAGCACAGCGGGCCACCTTTTCCAGGTATGCTATAAATTTGCCGACACCAACCTCTTCCAGGAAAAAACCCATCATTGAAATCACTTCGCCCCGCTCCTCGCGCCCCAAAGCTTTCATTCCCCGCTCTTCGGAAAAAATACGCAAGCGGACTTTAAGATTTTGATTAATATGTGCTATTATTGGAGCTCCTACCCTTCCCAAAAGAGCCACCTCTTCATAATCTCCCCGCAAAACGCTCTTGGCTCCCTCCAAGCGGGAGAGATCCAGGTTTAAACTGTCAATTACCCGGCGTGTACGCGGGCCTGCCAGGGGGCTTCCGGCCAGAATAAGCAAATCGGCCGGCGTGTCCAGATCGAACAAGAATCCGGGAGAATGGCGGAAAAGTCTCTGTTCAACGCCCGTTCCATCTCTCAGGGCAAAACCCAGGATATTATCGAGGGCAGGTGGTTCTATTTTATTGATCAAGCTACCGGGAGTAAAAGCAATTATATCAGCTGACTGAGCGTTATTGGCATAGATTATAGTTCCAGAATTCAACAAAAGCGTACAAATTTCCTCCAGTTCCTGGATGGTTACCAGGGGGATACTGGCACCGCCCATATAAAAAACGTTCGGCAAATGCTCCCTGTTAATGAGATCGGCAAAGATTTTACCAAAGTGAAACTGTTTTTCAGAAAGACGGTTTTTTAACACTTTCACTCCCAAGAGCCCGGCTTCTTCAGCCAGGTCACGATAGTTGGTCAGCAGGTAAATAGTCCCTATAAAGGGCACCTGCTTCATTTTATCTATGTTGTCAAGCAGTACAGCATGGCGGACAGCAACCATCATCCGCTCGATCTCGCTGGAAGGGTCTCCTCCCTCAAAAATAACGGCGTTTACTACATTCTCCATTAACAGTCACTTCCCTTCCATAAAGGAAAACCGGCTTTTAGCCGGTTTACAGGTCTTAGAAGTTTTATGCAACCCGGACAGTCCGGAGCGATAATTATGCCGGCCGCATTATTCTACAGGTTCAATTAGCCCGTAGTTGCCGTCTTTACGCTTGTAGAGGACATTAATCTCCTCAGTTTCAGCATTGGTGAAGACAAAAAAATCGTGGCCCAGGAGGTTTAACTGTAAAACAGCTTCTTCCAGGGGCATGGGTTTCATCACAAACCGTTTGGTTTTTACAATGCGGGGCTCCTCTTCTTCCTGTGCCAGTGCCCTGTTGATATATTTTTCATTTAACTCCTTGAGCCCTTTTTGTCGCAGTTTGCGGTTAATTTTTGTTTTATATTTGTGTATCTGGCGTTCAAGTTTATCCACAACCAGATCGATGGAAGCATACATATCCTGTGTTGCTTCCTCTCCTCTCAGCAGTAAACCTCCAATGGAAATTGTGACATCGACAATATGATCTTCTTTAACTACGCTTAGAGTGGCTTGAACTTCTCCTTCAAAGTTAAGAAATTTTCCCAGCTTGCTCAACCTTTTCTCGGCGTATTCCTGTAACGCGGGCGTGATCTCCATATTTTTGCCACGGATATTAATTTGCATTTTTAAAAATGCTCCTTTCTTCCACTTCTTATCCCAAGCCGGTTTAACTTTATAATATTCCCTATTGGATAGAAAAATCCTTCACATTAACAAAAAAATACAAATCACAGACGTTATTAATGTTTTGTTACTTAAGCCGGCCTTTAAAAAACGTGTACAAATAAAAGAACAAAAAGGGCTGTAACAAAATCCGTCTTGAACATTGTTTACAGCCCTTTACCTCCGAGGTTATGTTCTACTCAGTTTTTCCAGGTATCCCACACCTCACAAATTAAAGCTTTACAACATTAGCCGCCTGAGGGCCTCTTGTTCCTTCGACAATATCGAACTCTACTTCTTGCCCTTCAGCCAGGCTTTTAAAACCTTCTTCTTGAATGGCAGAGTAGTGGACGAAGACATCATCCCCATCCTCTCTTTCGATAAACCCGTAACCTTTTTCCTTGTTGAACCACTTTACTCTACCCAACATAAAATTACATACCTCCTAAAAATTTAAATCTGTGAGGTTGGGACTCACAGAAGGTACTGTATCACAAGAAAATTAGCTTGTCAATTAAAAC
>DLUO01000188.1:366-4745 GCA_003444595.1 Bacillota bacterium | reverse complement strand
GGTACTTTTAGATTATCATAAACACCTGATGGAAAGTTTTTTACCCGTAGCTTTTGTGTTATTTTGCAAATTAAACCAGCCATATTTTAGCAAATTATTTTAGGTCTATTTTCCCTTACAAAGTGCACATTTATCACATTAAACCAGACCATAATACCAACTTTTTGCACAATATCACATTCTTTAGGAAAGAGGTGTTGCAATCACATTACAACTGAATAGAAAAAGCCCCCGGCCAGAAGCGCAGGGAGCCATACTAAAAATCCATGCCAAAATTTCTTTTTACATTCCTGTTTCCTGGGCGGCCAGGCGTACTATTTCCGCATCAATAAGCTCCTTTTTAGCCTGGGCCCCCAGAAGCAGGCAATTTACACAGAGCTGGTCAATAACCCTCGGCCACCCATGGGACAAGGAAGAGACAGCCTCTATAGCATCCTCGGCGAAGATGGGCATCTTTGCCCCTGCTTCCCTAAGCTTATGCTCGATATAATCCTTGATCTCCTCCTTTTCCAGGGGTTCCATCACATAGCGCATAACAATGCGCTGGTTTAAGGGTTGGGAGTGTACCGTATCCAGGCGCTGCATCAAAGAAGGTAGCCCGGAAAGCACCAGCACAAAAGGGTTCAAAGAATCCATCACGAAATTAAACAAAATACTCAAGTCTGTAAGCATCTTAGCCGGCGCCAAGTGCATCTCATCCATAATGAACACAGGAGTTACCCGTTTATCCCTGTACAGAGAAAGCACCCTTTGCTGCAGTTGACTGAAAAGCTCAACTTTACGGAAACGGGGCTCCTCACCCAGGCCCTGCACCAGACCCCGGTAAAAATCCATCACCGTCCCGGTAGACAGAGGAAAATAGACCGGCTTGTACAGGGCGGGGTTAAGGCTATCGGCAAAAGCTTTAAGAACAAAAGTTTTACCTGCCCCGGGCTCCCCTACCAACAGTCCCATGCCGCGGCTTTTTTTCAAGTACTCCAGCCGTGCCAGCGCCTCGCTAAAACTTCTGGAGGCGAAGGAAGGCCCCTCGTTTTCCTTCGAGAAAGGCGCCTTAGTCAGGGAATAGAAAGCCTCGTACATCAGCGCTCACCATCTTTCAACAGGCTTTTTAGCTGAGCAAAGGACAAAACCGGCTTTTCCCTTCTGACCCGGGCATTATCGGCCAGATTGACCGGCCGGGCCTGAGCTATTTTCTTCCCTTCGGCAAACACATAGACCTTATTCAACTCCTCATCATGGCGCAGCTCTATCTTCTGCCCAATGAACACAGGCGGCACCTCGAAAAGAGTATTATGCAAAGAAACCGTCCCGTCATGGCGGACCTTTCGCTGCTCCCGCTTCATAAACAGCACCTTTAAAGCCTGCGGGTCTTCCACCGTCTTCACCTGGCTCATCTGGGAGAGGTACTTATCCAGCGGCGTCATATTCAAAGCGGAGTGGACCCGGCGGTGATAATCTTTCTCCAGCCACTCCCAGAACAAGGCATTGAGCTTTTCAATATCCTTAATCTCCCTTTCCCTAAGCCCATATTTCGCAGGTCTATAGTTTTGTATTGAATTAACTGCTAATCATGAGCAAATATTTGAAGAAAAAGTAAAAAGATCCAATATTCTGAAAAGGTACCTTCCCCACCGATGTCGAAGTTATCATTAAGTCTCAACAATCGGGGGGGGGCGGATATGGGTCGCAAGTATCGGGGAAACAGCGGTTACCCCTTTAAAGCTGGCTTTAACCCAAAACCAAAGAAAGTTTTTCGGTTCAAGGTGGAAAAGTTATTAGGTTCACTGTATCTTACCAAGCCTTTGCTGGAAAGAATGAATATTAAAGCGATTATTGATAGCATTGTTCCAGAGCGCAAAGAAAACGGCCAGATCGTTACCACCGGCCAGGTGTCAGAAGTGCTGGTGGCCAATCGTCTTCACCATCCCAGGCCGCTGCGTGACATTGAGGAATGGGCTGAACTTTGCGGTATTGAAGAGCTCTACGATTTAAGGCCGGAAAATCTCAACGATGACCGGCTCGGCAGGGCCTTAGAAGACCTCGAGCAATATTTCGAAGAGATCGAAACTGCGCTTGCCTTGCATGTGATCAAGGAATTCGGGCTAAATCTTGAAGAAATTCTTTGGGATACCACCTCCATCTACTTTGAGGGTGAATATGACTCCTCAGAATTGATCCGGTTCGGTTATGGTGAGAAATCGGACCTTAAACAACTCAAGGTAGCCCTGAACGTGGAAAAAGAGTCCGGGATTCCTTTAAGGGCCGATATTTTAAACGGCAACCGCACCGATGTGACGATTGTAGTTGAAAATCTTAAAAAACTGCGCCGTGCTTTGAAAAAAGAGGAGCTGTTGTTTACCGGCGATAACGCCATGGGCACCATTCCTAATTGTTTGTTGCTAAATAACCAGAACATCCGCTTTATTGCACCAAGCCCGGCTTCAAGTCTTTTTGAGCAGGCCATAGATTCGGTTGATGAAGAAGAACTGGACCTTTTGGTTTTTCCCGACAAAGACGGAACACCAAAGTTTAAGGTTGCAGAACGCGGGGTCTTCATCGACCTCCCGGACCGGGACACAAAAGCAGATTTAAAAGGAGTTAATCCTTTCTGGGCCCGCTGCCTGATTATCTGGAGCAAAAGTAAATCCGAATTGGAAAAAGAAAAACGAGCCAAGTATATCAATGATATCAAAGAACGGTTAGAAGATATTGCTTTGACCAAGCTTAACAAAAGACGGTACAAGGACAAAGAGTATGCTCAAAACCAGGTTGATAAATGCTTCCAGGGTCCAAAACATTACCTGCGCAAGGTTTTCGGCAACCCGACCGTGGTAGATAAACAGGGCCGGCTGGAGTTCGTTTATGCTTTAAACGAAGAGTTGCTAACCAGGATAGAGAAAAGAGACGGCCTTTATCCGGTGGTGACCAATGTTCACGACCAAAGCTATACCACCGAGGAATTGTTTTTAAGAACACGTAGAAAATACAGCGTCGAGCAGCCAATGCGGTATTTAAAATCAAAGATCAAAATCAGGCCGGTATTTTTACATATCGAAGAGCGCATCAGGGGCCTGGCCCTGGTAACATTTATCGCTCTTATGGCTTATTGTATCCTGGAACACCTGGCCAAGCAGAATTTAAATCCAAAGGCGACCACTCACCAGTTGATGAAAGAGTTCGCCGCCATCGTCTTTTCGGAAGGAGAGATGCTTGACGGAACCCATTTTAAAACTGTCGGCAATGTCAAAGAACGGCACATTGAATTGATAAATAAACTTGGTCTAGCTATAGGCAGCTATGCTGTTATTAATGAGGTGCTGTTAGAATGATTGGAAATTTATGTTATTGCAACCTTAATTCAATTGGCCCTACCTGCGAAATATGGGCTAAGCAGAGGGAAAAAGCGCATTTTCATCGTGCCCATAAATTTTTCAATTTTTCCCTTTGCCGGGGCATCATACGGGCGAGTGTAAAGCAGGCTGATCCCCAGAGAAGCGCAGGCCAGCTGGAACTGCTCTGAACGGTAGATCTTAGCATTATCGGCATAGATCATTTTAGGCAAGCCCCGCCTGAGCAGCGCTTCCTCGAAGACTTTCATCAGGTCTTCCGTTTTCTCTGTAAAAGAAAAGCGGGCCGCAGGGACGATCCTGCTGCAGTCATCCAGGAAAGCCAGGAAAAAAGTCGGCCTTTTTTTGCCTTGAATCTTCAAGTATGGGCCCTGGGTCCCGTCGGTCTGCCAGAGGATATTGACCGTCTCGTAAGCGAACCGTTTGCGTTCCGGCTCGCTACGCTTTGGTCTCCCCGCCAGCTCATACTTTTTTAACAGGCGGTGCACCGTAGAGTACGAAAAGTCGGCCTTTTTGATTACTCCTTTTTCAATCAGCAGCTCGTAGAACATAGAGACCGACAGATCCTGTCTTTCCTTTCTCAGCGTAAGGATTTTTTCCTGCAACTCCCAGGGGATACGGCGGCTTTGGCCTTTATCCGCACGCTGTTTCGGCTTTAGGCCCTCAAAACCTTCTTTCCGGTACAGTCTAAGCCACTCTTCCACAGCCTTGGGGGTATACTCTTTAGGCCCCCAGTACGGCACCCGGTGTACCCGGCTGCAGATCTCCGCCAGGTAGTCTTTGCGGGATGCTACCTGGCCGTTTAAAAGGGGCGCAATGAGCCCGTAGCGGAAAAGAGCGATACTTTCCCTGTCCTTCTCTTGCATGGCCTGTCCTCCTTAAAGCTATTACCAAGCCAACCGGTTAGCTTTGCCACCATTGTAGAACGGCGGGTTAGCTTAAGTCCATGCAAAAGTTATGTGGTTGTTGATTATGCTTTCTCCTTTAGCAATTTTGTGGTAAAATTAATTTGCCATAAAGTTGCGTTGGAAG
>DLUO01000188.1:0-120 GCA_003444595.1 Bacillota bacterium | reverse complement strand
AGGCCTCAATACGTTTCAGGTTCCCCAAAAACCTCCGCCGGTAGAATTGTAAAAGCTGGTAGTAGGCTACAGTCTTTAGCTCCTGGAAGAACTTTCTTAAGACGTAAAGGATATACTCCA
>DLUO01000146.1 GCA_003444595.1 Bacillota bacterium | reverse complement strand
GAATTTATGACGGAGATCCAGGAGAGCCTTTTTGGCGAAATTCAGCTCACCGAGGAAATTACAGGGCTCATTTTACGGAAGAAAATGCGCAAAAGGCTGAAAACAGCGCCGGAGAAAGGTGCTCAGATTCAGGTATTTGTGGGCCCTACAGGGGTGGGAAAGACCACCACCCTGGCCAAACTGGCGGCGCGCTACGCTTTGTACCAGGGTGAAAGAGTAGGAATTATTACGATAGATCATTATCGTATCGGCGCCGTGGAACAGTTGCGGACCTATGCCGATATTACCGGACTTCCCCTGGAGGTGGTTATGACACCTCGGGAACTCCAGCATGCTCTGGACAAGCTCAGCGGCTGCCAGCGTATCCTGATCGATACTGCCGGAAGGAGCACTTTGAACCTTGTCCACATCCAGGAGCTGGCCAATTACCTGGGCAACCTCCCTCCGGCGGAGATTTTTATGGTCATCAGTGCCACAACTAAAGCGCAGGATCTGAAGCTAATCAGCGAGAATTTCCGTTGCATGAATTATAACCGGCTGATTTTTACCAAGCTGGATGAAACAAATACTTATGGAGTACTGCTCAATGGCATTTATCTTACCGGACTGCCGGTAATATATATCACCACCGGTCAAAGTGTTCCCGACGATATTTGCTTGGCTGATCTTGATAAGATAAGTTCCTTGATCCTGGGGGAGGAAGAATAATGGCCGACCAGGCGGAGCGCTTGCGGGAAATATTCAGAGAAAGACAGTTTCCCAAAGTAAACCGTAACAAAGGACTTTCACGCATTATTGTCGTCGCCAGCGGAAAAGGAGGCGTGGGCAAAACAAGTCTGGTAGTCAACCTGGCTGTCATTATGGGACAGTGGGGGCAAAAAACGATTATTCTCGATACCGACCTGGGGCTGGCCAACGTGGATATCCTGATGGATCTCAAGCCTGCTTTTTCCCTAGTTGATGTTATCCGCGGCTACAAGGACTTGAGCGAGGTAATAGTAAAAGGGACTTTTAATGTGGAAGTCATCCCCGGAGGCTCCGGCCTCCACGAGATCATCAGCATGGATAGCCACCAGCGTGAGCGGCTTGTTTCACGCTTTTCCTACCTGGAAGAGCGAGGAGATATCCTGCTGATCGATTGTGCCGCCGGCCTTTCGCGTAACGTTCTCAGCTTTATTGCCGCAGCCGATGAGCTGATCATGGTCACTACCCCCGAGCCCACAGCAATTACGGATGTTTACAGCATTATTAAGATTGTCAGCAATTACAGGCTGCATTCTACTGTCAACCTCGTAGTCAATATGGTGCGCAGTTCCAGGGAGGGTGAAACCGTCTTTAAACGAATAAACAATGTCTGCCAAAACTTTCTTGACATTTCCATGAACTTTTTGGGAGGGATCGAGTTCGATCAGCACGTTCACAAGGCGGTTTTAAACTGTTCGCCTTATGTTCTCCAGTTTCCCCGTTCCCGGGCGGCCCAGTGCACCCGCAATATTGCCCGGCGCATTCTTTTTGAGGAAAAAACAGTTAATAGTGTAAATAAGAAAGAAGGTAGCTTCATAAACCGGCTTATCCGATTATGGAGTTCGTGACTCTAACGTTGCACGTACAGGTGAGCAAAAATGGCTGCTAAAAACCTTTTTTATGAAAATATGCTTCTGGAGGTATACGATCACCGCAAACAAGTCTACGGCAAAAGTATTATCCAGGAAGTTAATGACGATAACCTTGCCATCGGTATTCCCATGAAAAAAAATAAGCAGGTGGTTTTACAGGAGGGTGTAACCTACAGTTTCAGAGCCGTCCTGGATGACGGCCTGTATTACTTCGCGGGCGAGGTTTTGGGAACGAAGTCCAGCGGGCATGTTATGCTTTATATTATTTCCCGCCCGCAACAAGTGCAAAGACGTCAGAGAAGAAATTATTTCCGTGTTCCCTGTGTGCTTAATGCCCGTTACATAGAAATTTCAGGCGACGGCTCCCAGCCCGCTTCGGAAGAATGGCTGCAAGCAGAAACGGCGCTGGTGACCAATTTAAGCGGAGGAGGCCTGATGTTCGTCACAGGCAGAGAGCTACCGGTAGGCACGGTTCTGTTTTTGCGTCTGTCTCTGCAGAGCAAAGATGAAAACAAAGAAGTGCTGGTAAAAGGAAAAATTTTAAGGGTGCACCCTTTAAAAATGGGCAGGGCGCTGCGCTACAGATATGGTGTACAATTTTTTGATCTTACCGAAAAAGACAGGGATGAAATTATCCGTTACATATTTACCATATTGCGGGAAAGGCTTCGCTAGGGGGGAGAATCTTGACGGAGGATATCTGGCAAAAGTACTTTCAGACCAGAGATGCAGATTTAAGAGATACATTGATCCAAGAGTATCTTCCCCTGGTAAAACAGGTGGCCGGGCGCCTGGCCATGGGCCTGCCTTCACATGTTGAAGAGGAGGAATTGGCAGCCTGTGGGATTATTGGCCTCCTGGAGGCCCTGGAACGTTACAATCCTTCTTCCGAGGCCAGTTTTAAAACCTTTGCTACCTGGCGTATCCGCGGTGCTATGCTTGATGAACTGAGAAGGATTACCTGGATGCCCCGCTCCATGTATCAGCGTCTGCGCCGGCTACAGGAGGCCGAGCAGAAGCTAAGCCACAGTTTGGGGCGTGAACCTTCCGTGCAGGAGCTCGCCTTAGAACTTGGCTGGTCGACGGAAGCGGTTGAGCAGGTATATGCCCAGATGAACTGTTACTCATTGATATCGCTTGAATCGCTGCTGTTTGCACCTGCCGCTACCAATGTCGACTCCGCGGAAGAACTTTTTCCATCCGATGAGTCCGTCGCAACTCCAGAAGAAAGCCTGGAAATGGAGGAACGTAAGGAAATACTGGCACGGGCAATCGAGAAGCTGCCGGAGAGAGAAAAAATGATCCTGGCCCTTTACTACAAGGAGGAGCTTACCCTCAGGGAGATCGCGCAGATCTTGAATATTACCACGGCCAGGGTTTCCCAGATACATGCCCGGTGTATTTTCAATTTGCGGGAGGAAATGCAAAAGGCAGGATATTTGGAAAAGTAAAGGGGTGAACAGGTTGGCGAATATAAATGCCTTGTTTTTCCTGGGAATTATTGTCGGGGCATTGGCCGGGTTTGGCCTTATCTGGTGGCTTGCCTGGAGGAACCCATCACCGGAACCCTTTTTTACGCGTTTTTTAAGGGTAGAGATGCACTCTCTCCGCATCAGCCGGCGCCTGGCACTTTATGAACTGCAAAGGAAAGTAGAGGAGCTCTCCCGGCAGGTTGAGAGGATTAACCTGGAGATACAGGATCTGCAGAGGAAAGCAGCAGCTGAGGAAGGGAGTTCTTATAAAGAGGATTCTTTAACCGCATGGGAAGGAGCGGGTGTGCCGGGGTCCACGGTGCGAGAATACGGCCTGCCGCCCGAAAGCGATCATTTCAAGGGACTGGACAGTTGCCGGGAAATTTACCGTCTCTTTCAAGAAGGCCTTTCTCCCGCGGATATTGCCAATAAGTTGAGATTGGGACAGGGGGAGGTAGAGCTGGTTCTCTCTCTTGGTAAGAAGCCTTCCTGGGTAGTCGGCGCAAAAAAGAATTAAAAAGTTATAAATAACTGCCGATAATAGATATGTACCCCTATAAAAAAGGTAACGGATACCGGGTAAGACATTTTCAACATTTTAAAGGTGCCCGGAAATTAAGAACAAAAAGGTGGGGTTTTATGCGGGGACTTTACAACGCAGCGGGTTCCATGCTGGTAAATCAGGTTCGCCTGGAAAATATCAGTAACAACCTGGCCAATATCAATACTCCCGGCTATAAAAGAAGCGAAGTGGTAGCAGTGACTTTTCCCGAAATTTTACTTTATAGAACGGAAAAGATGGCCGGGAGCAGAAAGGCGGTAGCCTCTCCTGTCGGCCTGGCGGCGGAAAATATTGCCGTAGAGGAAACATATCTTGTAAATATTTCCGGCAGCCTTTCCACCACCGGAAGGGAGTTGGACCTGGCTTTACAGGGCCCGGGGTTTTTTGCTGTAGAAACTCCCCAGGGGATGCGGTACACCAGGGACGGGCATTTGCAGGTCAATGCAGATGGTATCCTGGTTAATTTCCAGGGTTTTCCCGTATTGGGCGACTCCGGCCGCATTACATTGCGAGGAGAGCATCCGGTGGTTGATGGCAGCGGGAATATATACGAGGAAGGCGTATGGGTGGACAGGCTTCAGATTCTTGGCTTTGTCCCTGAAAATTCGCTTTGGAAAGACGAATACAACCTTTTGCAAGCAGCAGAAGGCGCTATTCCGCTAAGGTCTGAAGAAACTGAAGTCCTGCAGGGCTGCCTGGAGGAATCCAATGTTGATTTAATGCGGCAAATGACGGATCTGGTAAAGGCCCGTCGTAGCTATGAAGCGGCTCAAAAAATTTTTCAAACTTACGATCGCCTTCTTTCCAGGGCGGCCAACGAACTTGGCTCCCTTGGTTAAATAAAAAGGGAAAGGCCGCTGAATGAATGTTAAAGACCTGAATATCATTAGGAGAGTGAAGGGAGGTTTTCCTAGTGCTGAAATCCCTGGCCAACAGCTGGACAGGCTTGCGCGCGCACCAGCAGATGCTGGATATTGCGGCTCATAACCTGGCCAATGTTAATACTGTTGCTTACAAGGAGAAACGTGTTTCCTTCGCGGATTTGCCCGCCAGGAACCTGGCCGAGCGCCGCCTGCCG
>DLUO01000049.1 GCA_003444595.1 Bacillota bacterium | reverse complement strand
CCTGACTTGACCGCTTGTTATATTTTTTGAGAAATGCAAGTCCACAAACGCTGATATTACGCCATTTTTTAAAAAGGTTACTCTAAAATGTGGTTACCTCTTAGCTTCCCAATAAGCCATTTTGAGTATATGATTAGCATATGAGTAGTTTCATAAGAAAAAAGAAAACAAAGAGCGGCGCGATAGCCGTCCAAATAATACACAAGAGAGGTCGCACCGTAACTGGTCTTAAGCACATTGGTACGGCACACAACGATGCAGAACTCGAAATGCTTCTTGCCTTAGCGCAGGAAAAGTTGCACGAGGGGCAACTTACTCTTGACGTTGAAAAGGCATTAAGAAGCGGAGATGCTGACCTTCATTTAGAAAAGTCATACTCTGCACTGTTGTGGGATACTTTAAGCGACGTATATGATAAGCTCGCTTTTGACTGTTTAAATGACCTTGTATTCAAGCAGCTCGTACTTGCCCGTATTATCGAACCAACTTCAAAGCTTGACACTATCCGTGTACTGAGTGATTTAGGACTGGAAGCACCATCGAATTCAAGCATTCATCGCTGTCTGCGCAAAATCATTGATAAAGGCTACAGAGAACTTTTAAGCGAAGCGTGTTTCAAACATGTGAAACCAGCAGCGCTTAGGCTGGTTCTTTACGATGTAACCACTTTGTACTTTGAGATACAAAAAGAAGATGAGTATCGCAAACCAGGGCTTTCGAAAGAACGCAGACTTGAACCGCAGATCATTATCGGACTTTTAGTGGATCGTACAGGGTTCCCACTGGAGATCCAAAGCTTTGAAGGTAACTGTGCTGAGGTCAAGACGTTTCTTCCAGTGCTTGCGAGATTCAGAGAACGCCATGGGCTGAAAGACATTACGGTTACGGCCGATGCCGCCATGCTTTCGGCTGGGAACATATCAGAACTAGAACATCTCGGATATCACTATATTATCGGCTCAAGGCTTGCGAAAACTCCTTACGAAATAGAGGAATATCTTTGCGCTGAAGGAACTGTCTTGGAAGATCAACAAATCTTCGAATCAAGCATGATTGTGACGGTGAATGGTAAAAGAACCAAGCGGCGTGTGGTTTATCAGTACAGGTCGAAAAGAGCTTCATTGGATCTTTCAAACATTGAGAAGACTGTAGCGAAAGCTCAAAAGATGGTAGAAAACAAAGCAGACATTAAGCGTAATCGCTTTCTAACGATCAAAGGTGACAAACGTGAAATCAATGTGGCATTGGTCGAAGAAGCCCGCCGTAAAGCTGGTATTAAAGGATATGTTACTGATTTACGTATCCCGGCAAAGGAAGTGGTTGACGCATACCATCAACTTTTTCAGGTTGAAAAATCGTTCCGAATGTCCAAATCAGACTTAAAAGCCAGACCGATTTTCCATCACAAACGAGATTCAATTGAAGCACATCTTACGATTGTATTTGCTGCTCTTGCTATTACTAGATACATCGAAGCAATGACCGGATTAAGCATTAAGAAGTTCATCAGAAAACTTGCGCCGATTCGAACTGGCGTGGTTTCTGTAAACGGCTCTTCGCTACTGCTTAAACCACTAATTCCGGATGACGTTACTGCATTGCTTAAACGCTTGAAGGTTTAATGTGGTTACCTTTTCGGTCAAGTCAGGGGAAAAGAAACGTGAAATGAGGGAAGAAGCGTAAAATGTGGCAGCAATTATTGGAGAACCTCTCTAATTTTTTTACAATGGAAAAATTGGAGGTCTGGGTGGAGAAGGGTTTCTTGATTCTTCTTGTTTTAATTGTCACCCGTATTGCCATCTATGCTACCGATTTATTGATTAACCGTTCTTTTCAATTAAAATATAAACGTGAAGAAGACCACCGCAGAACAAATACCTTGCAAAAGCTCTTACATAGTGTCATAAGGTATGTATTCTTTTTTTATTGCCACTATTACGATTTTAGATGGAATAGGAATACCGATCATGGCCGTCCTTTCTGCCGCAGGGATTTTAGGTTTAGCGGTGGGGTTCGGCGCCCAAAATCTGGTCAAGGATATTATCACAGGTTTTTTTATTCTTTTCGAGGATCAATTTTCCGTAGGGGAGTATGTGGAGACCCAGGGTGTAGCCGGCGTTGTTGAGGAAGTGGGCTTACGGATTACCAAGCTTCGGGATTGGGACGGGAAGCTGCATATTATTCCTAATGGCAATATTACCATGGTGACAAACTTCCATAGAGGCAGTATGCGGGCTTTAGTTGAAGTAAGGGTTAGTTATAAAGAAAATATTGACCGGGTGTTGAAGGTGTTAGAGGGGGTATGCAAATCGGTTAATGATGATTACCAGACCATAATTACGACCGAGCCCAAAGTCGTCGGGATAACTGCTTTGGGTCAGTCTGAAGTGGTCATTAGAATTGTGGCAAAAACAATTCCCATGGAGCACTGGGGGATTGAAATGGAATTACGGAAGAGGATCAAGGATACCTTCGAGCGGGAAGGGATCGAAATTCCTTATCCTCACCAGGTTGTCATTCGAAAAGATGTTTGAATATTTAAGGCTGGGAAGGTGGTTTGTGCATGGGCCAATATAACGTAGGGGATATCGTGAAGATGAGAAAAAAACATCCCTGTGGAAATGATGAATGGGAAATTATGCGCACCGGGATGGACTTTCGGATAAAGTGCTTAGAATGCAAGCGCCAGGTCTGGCTCGACCGTCCCTCCTTTGAAAAGGCAGTAAAAAAGGTCATAAAGCAGGGAGAGACAGGATCGGCGGAGTGAAACTTCGTGGAGTGAAACTTCGTGGAGTGAAATTTTTGGCGTTGGGGGTTAAACAAGAAACGAAGGAGTGACCATGATGAAGAGGAAGCTGAGCTTATTAATCTTAGCTCTTTTTATTTTCGGGACGATGGGGGTAAAGCTATATCCGGCCAAGGTAACAAAGGCGGCCGTACCGACCCATCCCTTTTTACTGGTGAAGGAGTCAGAATATCCTGAATTGCGGAAACGCGCGGCACAAGAGCCCTGGAAATCCATGAAGGTGGTTGTAAAGTAAGACCAAAAAATTATCCGGTATTTAGAACGATAACTAGTATTAATAATAAGTGCCGTGGCTAGCAGACTGGTGGTTTTTCCACAAGGGTCCTGTAGGTCACGGCAATTACTTTGTAAGAGAGCTGTCAAATGAAGAAAAAAAGAAATAATCATACTAATTGTGTTGAAATTTGGGTCCAAAATAAATATAATAATACAGGGTAATATGGGAAAATATGCAAGGAAATTATCTCTCCACATATGCGGAACCTAATATTTACTGATTAATACTATTGCCCTAAAATAGCCCATAGGAGGTGATGACTAAAGGGAAATATCGAAAAATAACTAACGATTATTGACTATTAGAAAAAAAGTACTGTTAGAAAAATGGAAGGAGTGAAAATTTGGTGGATGTAACGAAAATTAAGATTAGAAGCAAGATAATGCTTGCTATAGGTATAATGGTTTTAATGGTGTCTTTGGTAACCTTAAAGCCTACAATTAGTTTTGGTAACGAGACAAATTTGGTTGGTTTTTGGCAATTCGAAGAAGGGGAAGGAACAGTCGCTACTGATACAAGCGGTAAAGAAAATAATGGGACTATTGTTGAACCTGTCTGGGTTACGGGGAAGATTGGAAATGCCCTGCAATTTAACGGAAATAGTTATGTGCAAATACCACATAATGCGGTTTTGAATCCAAGAAATGCGATAACCGTAGAGGCGTGGATTAACCCCGCCAGTAATATGCAGTGGCGGAAGATTATCAGCAAATCCCTGGGGGGAAATACGGACTATAGTTTTTTCCAGGGGGATAAAAGCAATATCGCCTTTTCCATCAAGATGGGGAGTGTAGCGCGCACCGTGTACGGGTCTGCAAACTCTTTACCGCTTGGGGAATGGACCCATGTGGTTGGTACCTATGATGGCACCCGCATGCGGCTATATATCAACGGTGTTCAGGTAAACAGCATTGCTATCAGCGGACAAATTAATTGCCATGCTGAGCCTCTAAGGATAGGGGGAGAAGCGGGCGCATATTTTCAAGGGCAAATAGACGAGGTAAGGGTGTATAATACGGCCCTTAGTGCAGCCGAAATTCGCAACCGTTATGAAGAAGCCAACTATGCACCTGCACCGATGGTGCTGGAGGCAGAAACGACAACGGACGGGAAGATCTTGATTACTTTTGATAAAGAAATGGCTAGTCCACCTGCGGCACCAGCCGGTTTTGCTGTCACGGTTAATGGAGTGCAAAGGGCGATCAAAGAAGTGACACTGGAAAGTAATAAGGCAGTGCTAGGATTGACTATGTGTCAACCCATACTTGCTGTTGATACGGATATAAAGGTGGCTTATTCGGCAGGTAATGTAAAGGCAGTCGATGGGGGCATATTGGCAAATTTCAGTGATCTTTCAGTTCTCAACAGGAGTACTGCACCGTTACTTGGGCGGTGGCAATTTAATGAGGGAGAAGGGACTATTGCAACTGATGCCAGCGGCAACGGCAATAATGGTTCAATCAATGGTCCTGTCTGGACGGCCGGAAAGGTAGGCAATGCCTTACTTTTTAATGCAAATGGCTGTGTGGAAATACCTCATCAGGAAATGCTAAGCCCAAGAAATACGCTCACAGTTGAGGCATGGATTAACCCTGAGAACAATATGCAGTGGCGCAAGATAATAAGCAAGTCACAAGGCGGCAATACCGACTATAGCTTTTTCCAAGGAGATAAGAATAATATCGCTTTTTCCATTAAGATGGGGAGTATAGCGCGAACCGTATATGCACCTGCGAACACTTTACCGTTGGGCGAATGGACATATGTTGTTGGGACCTATGACGGCACCCGTATGCGGCTCTATATTAATGGCGTAGAAGTAAATAGCATCGCGATCAGCGGACAAATCAATTATCATGCCGAGCCTTTGCGGATTGGTGGAGAACCGGGAGCATACTTTAAAGGGATGATCGATGAGGTAAGCATATATAATGCAGCGCTCTCAGCAGCAGAAATACTGCACAATTATGAGGCTGCACAAGTGCCCCCTTCCCCTCTAGTGCAACAGTATACTTATGATGAATTGAACAGACTTACTGAGGTTTTGCTTCCTAGTGGGCAAAAAATTCAGTACCAGTATGATCTGGGCGGGAATTTAACTAGTGTAGAAGTAGTTGAGTAGGGGAGGAAAGAGAATTGAAGAAACAAGGAATAAGAAGAATTATTTCACTTATTTTATTATTCACCTTTATGCTTGGATCGCTCTTACCGGCTAATGTGGCATGGGCAGAGGAAATGGGACAAGATCAGTTAGCAACCTTAGACGAATCGGCTGAATCTGCGGAATCCACCGGATTAATTGAAGAGTGTTCGGAGGAAGCTAGCCTTAATGAAGATACCACGATGTTGGATGATTCAGAGCAAGTGGCTGAATACGATGATGGAAAAGTCTTTGAGATATCGGAAGTAGAGCCTTTTATCGAGTCTTTTGCATTAAGGACATTAAGTAGTGATGACAAAAAGTTTGACATTGTCTTTTTGTTAGATCGTTCCGGCAGTATGATTTGGAATGATCCGGATAATTACCGAATTCAGGGCACGGTTGAATGCGTAAATTTGCTTGAGGCTAACGACCGTGGAGCTATTGCGGAATTTGATTCAAGCACACGAATCTTACAGAATCTAACTAGTAACATTGGTGCTCTTGAGGCTGCTGCCAGGCGGGTGGGGAACTCGGGAGGTACCAGTATATATAACGGTTTAGATACGGCGCTGGCGATTCTCGAGCAAAACGGGCGTACTGATGCCCAAAAAGTGATTATCCTTTTAACGGATGGAGACGACAGCATGTCTTCTTCAAGTATAGACGCCCTCAATCAAAGAGCAGAGGTAGCCGACATCATGATCAACAGTATCGGATTCGGCGGTATTAATGCATCCTTATTAAAAAAGTTAAGTGAACCATCAGGGGGAATCTTTGAATTTGCTAATTCAGTAGAAGATGTAGTGCGGGCGTTTTTGGCAATCTTTGACTATATGGGAAAGTTAAAGATGACCGGTAAAGAAGCACAAGAATATGTCAAACAGTTTTCTGATGAATACATCAGAAACAATTATATGCATGCGGACCCGGTTAATACCGCATCCGGAGCGCATGTTATTACCCTGCCCATTTTTCAGGTAAACGGAGCCTATTCGTACGATTTCAATCTCCGGTATAACTCCCTCCTCACGGATGAAGGGCCCTTGGGCAACGGTTGGAGCCATGATTTTGGCGCAAGGCTGGAGTTTGTTACCGACCGCAGCATTAATGTCTATTGGAACGCCAACAACTATAACCGGTTCTTCTCTACGGACGGGGCTAATTTTACTTCATATAACGCCACGGTGGCTTGCGATAAACTTTTGAAGAATTCTAACGGCACCTATACATTAGTAAAGCCTAATCAGGAGAAATACGAATTTGACGCGCAAGGCCGCTTAGTGGCGAAAACAAACAGAATCGGGCAGCAGTTACAGCTTAGTTATACTGATGACCAATTAACTTCCATCACCGACCCTATCTCTAATACCGTAGTAACTTTGAGTTACAACGAAAATGGGTTCATCAATCAGATTATTGACGCCGGAAACAGGGAGTATGAATTCACTTATGATAGCGATAATAACCTCAGCCAAATCAAAAATGTCAGCCTGAATCAAACCCTGACCTATACCTACAACGCGGACAAGCAGGTTTTGACCGGAAGCAAAAATGGC
>DLUO01000189.1:11615-12464 GCA_003444595.1 Bacillota bacterium | reverse complement strand
TCCGAAGCCACGTAACCGGTTTCTGCCCTTACCTCCGACATAAAATCCAGCATAGCCCTTGCTGCCAGGCGATAGGGCTCCAATTGGAAAATCTGGGAACCGATATGACAGTGAAATCCCCTGAGCTCAAGATAGGGGGCTGCAGACAGGATCTGGCGGACTGCCTCCCTGGCTTCGGAAAAACCGAGCCCAAATTTGGAATCTTCCCGGCCGGTCTGGATATAATCATGGGTATGCGCTTCTATACCCGGTTTGACCCGTAAAAGAACGTCTACCTTTTGTCGCCTGCTTGCAGACAACTCCTGCAACTCCTGCAACTCGGAGAAGCTGTCAACGACAATTCGTCCGATTTTCGCCTCCAGGGCCTCCAGCAACTCTTGCCTGCTTTTATTGTTGCCGTGAAAATAAAGACGCTCTGCTGGGAAACCGGCCTTTAGAGCCGTGTACAGCTCCCCCCCGGAAACAACATCCAGGCCCAGCCCTTCCTCTGCAACGAGCTTGGCCATAGCCAGGACCAGGAAAGCTTTGCCGGCATAAAGAATTTTCCCCCGGGGATATTTTTTCTGCATAGTCTGCAGATACCGGCGGCAATTTTCTCTTACCTGCTCTTCATCCATAACATAGAGGGGAGTGCCAAACTCCCCGGCGAGAGCAACGGTATCACACCCGCCTATTTCCAGGTGCTGTTTGCTGTTAATCCGCATTGTCCCCGACAGGATCATATTTATAACCTCCTGGGAAAAATTAAAAACGACTAACAGGTTTAACCGCCAGCCGTTTGAAACTGCACTGTAAACCTCTCGTGCCCTTAGTGAGATAGCGCTCCACCGGGAAAAAGGGCTTCTCCCC
>DLUO01000189.1:9908-11362 GCA_003444595.1 Bacillota bacterium | reverse complement strand
CAGTGCAAGGATATAACATATAAAACCGGCCAGTGCAAGGATAATAAAAGCAGTTTTTAATCCCGCACCCACTAAGATTTTACTCATAGATCGCACCCGGCTTGCACCCATGTGAGCTCTGACAACCGGGGTAGCGCGTTACTTGATTTGTCACTGATTCCCTGGGCTGTAAAGAAAACTGGGATCCTGAGAGTCGCCAGGAAGTAAATTCCGGGTTATTCCCCGGCAGAGTTTGTTACACATAATTCAGGTGGGATCTCATCAGCGCTAACCACAGAGGTTATTATTACCTTGAAGCGGTTCCCTTTGGCCAGCTTTCTCTCCTGTGCTCTTAACAAAGCGAAAACCAGGACCATCAACGCAAGCCCTAAGCCCAAACCCCAAAAATCGGGATCTCCGCCCAATCCATAACTCATAGCCAATCCCCAGCCGGCAAACAAACCGATAAGCAAACCCGCAAGAGGAACCAGATAAAGAAGCACAGCAGCAAGAAGCATTTCCCGCTCCCCAATTTCCAGCCGGACGAGTTGTCCCTTTTTGGCACCGACAGGGTTATTAACCTCCACCATGAAAGTATCCCGCTGCTCAGGATCGCCGAAAACACGCCCACAAGCCCCGCAACTTCCACAGGCATGGTGCTGCCGTACCTTGACCAGGGCCTTGTCTTTTCCGGTTAGCTCAATTACCTGACCGAAATGTTCCAAGGCACATTACCCCTTTCCTGCTAATAGTATAGATGTTTCCCATTTGCGCAGTTATTGATACAGAAGGAAAAGGTATTATAATTATACCGCATTTTATTCCCTTTGCTCAGACTAGTTGATAAATATCAAATATGGGGACACCACCCCGGGTAAGCCCCGGGGAGTATCCCCATTCATAACACTGTACCGTTCTATCTTTCTTAATGCGCTTTGGTTTCAGGCAAAGGCCTCCGGTACATTTTTAAGCGTGGCATAGCTGAATACAGGCCCGTCCTTGCAGACGTAAAGGTTGCCTACATTGCAGCGCCCGCACTTACCAAATCCGCATTTCATCCTGTTCTCCAGGGTTGTATAAATCTGCTCGTCAGCGAAATTCAACTTTTTAAGGTTCTCCAGCACAAACTTGATCATAATCGGCGGCCCGCAAGTAATAGCTATGGTATTTTCCGGGGAAGGATTAACTTCCATAAGCAAGGATGGGACGAATCCTACATAATGGGGCCAGCCTTCTTCCTGGATGTCAATGGAAAGATGGCAGTTTACATCACCGGATCCTCTCATGGCCTCAAATTCCTTTTTGAAGCAAAGATCTCCGGAAGTCCGGGCACCGTAAATAAGGGTCAGGTTCTCATAGTCACCGCGGTTGGCCCGGACATACTCGACAATGGGACGTAAAGGAGCCTGGCCGATACCGCCGCCGATTGTAAGGATATTCTTTCCTTTCCAATCGTCCACGGGAAAGCTGTTCCC
>DLUO01000189.1:0-9663 GCA_003444595.1 Bacillota bacterium | reverse complement strand
GGAGAACAGGAAATGGAAATCATGCTCTCCCCTACTCCGAGCACACCGATCATGGCGCATTGTCCGGGACGGTGACTCCAGCTTTCCCTTGCCTTTTCATCGTCAAGGACAACTTTGAAGGTTTTGATAGCGCGTTCGCCGGCTGTTTCGTACCAGGTGTCCTCGACAGTTGCTATTTCAGGTTTATAGGGATTTCCGTTCTCGTTCATATTGCCTCCTTAACAACCTGTGATAAAATGTCAAGAATATCGATGTTGACCGGGCAGAGATCTATACACCGCCCACAACCTACACAAGCAATTTTCCCGAAGTTTTTTACATAATAGGAGTACTTGTGGTTAATCCTGTTGCGCACGCGTTCACGGCGTGAAGGACGTGGATTGTGCCCGGAGGTATGCAAGGTATATTCCGCAAACATGCAGGAGTCCCACATCCGGCACCGGCGCCCTTCCAAACCCTCCATTTCGTCCTGAATATCAAAACAGTGACAGGTCGGACAGAGGAAGGTGCAGGTTCCGCATCCTAGGCAGGAATCGGAAATATCTTTCCACAGCGTGCTTTCCCAAAGTTCCGGCAGCTTTTCCGGGATGCTATCGGGATCGATACTCCTGCTGATCCTGGAGGCGGCCTCCGCGGAGAGCTTCTCTGCCGCTTTTACATCCTCCTCCGCGGCATCCTGCAGCAGTTCCTGGGCAGAGAGTTTAATATTTTCACCTTTTTCCGTAAGGATCTGCACT
The DNA here is from genome assembly GCA_003444595.1 of Bacillota bacterium. GTDB lineage: Bacteria > Bacillota > Dethiobacteria > DTU022 > UBA8154 > UBA9862. The sequence goes on along the minus strand of DLUO01000189.1, from coordinate 8,926 downwards.
AGATAGGCTTCTCCCAGGTCTGTCAAAAGGATATCCAATCCTTCAGTGGAGGCCGGGCTGCCCCCGACGGAAGTACAAAAACAGTTAGCGCCGGGCTCCAGGCAGGAAAGGCCTATGAGGATCGTTTTCTCACGCCTTTGGAGATAGTAGGGATCGTCTACATCCCAGGAAAAAACGCTGTCCACAATGGCCATGGCCCGGGCATCGCAGGGCCTGATACCCAAAATTACCGCCTCGCCCGCCTCGCCCGGAAGACTGATAGCGGTACTGCCCTGCTCAAACCGGTATAGTGTCTCCGTCTGGGGAAAGAGAACGCTTTTAGGCGGTACTGTCGTATTGGAGAAATCCAGATTAACCTGGTTTCCCGCAGCAACAGGCTTAAACCTGAGGCTTTCCCCCTCTTTTTGAGGGGTGTACAGCTCTTTTTGTGCGCCAAGCACGGCGATAAAATCGCCCCACTTATCTTTACTCAACTTTTTAGTATCCATAGCACCCACCTCTAGAGAATGAAGTCTTCTTGATCATCCGGACGGTAGCTGGCCTGGAGCGGTTTCGACTCGGGATCAAGCCCGGGGATATACTCGTATTTTTCTTTGACTTCTTTGGCAAGCTTTCTGTTCAGCTTCGTTAAAGGTATCCCTACAGGGCAAACCCTTTCACATTCCCCGCATTCTACGCAACGCCCGGCCAGATGGAAGGCCCGGGCCAGATGGAAGGCCGTGTTCTCGGAAATATTGTTGGAACGAAAAATCCACTGCGGATTCAGCCTATCCAGTATACAGTCCTCACAGTAGCACATGGGGCAAACGTTGCGACAGGAATAGCACCTTATACAGCTGGAAAATTTGTCCTCCCAGAAGGACCAGCGTTCCTGCGGGCTTTTGGCCTCCAGCTCCTTGACATCTGCATATTCATCGCTACCCCAGGTCTGAACCTCTTCCCAGAGCATTACATCGGTCATAACAGGATTGGGATAACGGCAGGTAAGGCATTTTTCAGCCACAACTTCCTCTTTGGGAAACTCCTTATCCCCATCAGGCAGGTGAAAAACAATTTTTCCGTTGTTCCACCGGGCCTCTACGGGCGCCGGCTGGTGGGGAAATTTCTCTTCCACCTTTTTTAAGTCGATTACCCCTTCACAGGGACAGCCAATAACAAGCACGCTTTCCCTTTTAATGCCCTGTTCGATTAACTGTTGTACAACGGCACGGCTGTCACAGCCTTTAACCATTAGAGCAATTTTACGGCTATCGGGTTCTACTCCCCGGGGCAGCGGAAGTTTTTCCGTGAGTACGAGATAGGTCGCCAGGTTGTTGGTACAAAGAGGTGAAAAAATTAACTTTTCTGCTTCCTCCGGTTCTTTTACAAAATGTGGAGATACCCTGAAGCCATAAGTACCCTGTCTCCAACCGATAAGATATTTGACATCGTCACGGGAGACGGTCTCTCTGGCTACATTTCTTAATTTATCCAGGTCTACCAAGCGATCCTCCTCCTCTACCAGTTGATCTTATTCCGCCGGAATTGCTCAAACGGCCCGGCCTCTTTCGCTTTTTCGACCACTTCCTGTACTACATCTTTCCACTTGCTGCCCTCCGATGCGGAGACCCAGCTCATGTTGAAGCGGCCGGGTTCCACTCCCACGTACTCCAGGAGCTCTTTCATCAGGGTAAAGCGGCGGCGAGCGTAAAAGTTGCCTTCCATATAATGACAGTCACCGGGATGGCAACCGGAGATCAAAACCCCGTCTGCGCCCTGCTGCAGGGCGTTCATCACAAAGAGCGGGTTAACCCTTCCGCTGCACATCACCCTGATGACATTGAGATTTTCCGGATACTGTATTCTGCTGGTCCCTGCAAGGTCGGCTCCTGCATAGGAGCACCAGTTACATAAGAAGGCTACTACGTTGGGTTCAAACTGCTCGTTCATCTCATACCCCCCAGTGCAGCAATTTGCGGCAGTATCTGTCTATCCATGAAGGATTTTTGCTGGATAGAGCCGGAGAGACAGCCGGCTGCGCAGGCACCGCAGCCCTTACACAGAGCTTCGTTTACCCTGGCCACGGAAACCGGATGTCCCATGCGGTTCACCGTTACAAGCTCGATAGCGCCGTACGGGCAGATCTCCACGCAGAAGCCGCAACCCCTGCAGGTTGCCTCGTTGACGGAGGAAATTTGAGCCCCGATCTTTACCTTCCCGCTGGAGAGCAGGACCAGGGCGGAAGAAGCCGCACCCTTGGCTTGAGCAACGGTATCGGGGATATCCTTGGGGCCCTGGGCGACTCCGGCCAGGAAAACGCCATCGGTTGCCGTATTTACAGGAGCAAGCTTGGGATGCGCCTCCAGGTAAAAGCGGTCTGCCGACTGTGACAGGCGCAGCAGATCGATTATCTCCCGGGCATCTTTACGCGGCTCCAGTCCTACCGCCAAGACCACGAGATCCACTTCGTCTTCCAGGGGGGTCGACGTAAGAGTGTTTTCCGCTTTGATAACCAGCTTGTCACCGCGCTTGAATACTTCGGAGGGATTGCCGCGGATATAGCGGACCCCCTCACGGCGCACACGGTCATAGAACTCCTCAAAACCCTTACCGAAAGCCCTGACATCCATGTAATAGACCCTGACATTCGCTTCCGGCAGTTTCTCCTTGACCAGGTGAGCCAGCTTCGCCGTATACATGCAGCATACACGGGAGCAGTACTCGTTCCCCACGCTTTTATCACGGGAACCGACACAACTGATAAAAGCCACCTCCTTGGGGACAAAGGCGTTATCTCCCGTACCGATGACAATATTGCCTCCTGTGGGGCCGGAGGCTGATACCAGACGCTCCAGCTCCAGCGCAGTTATAACGTTTTCGTAGTCGTTGTAACCGTACTCGGGCTTCCGGGAGGCGTCAAAAACATCGAAACCGGTAGCCACGATAATAGCACCCACTTTGAACTCCACAATCTCGTCCTTTTGTTCAAAGTTAATGGCGCCGGCGGCACAGGCATCGACACATTTGGGTGATTTCCCGCACTTGCCCCTGGTCAGGAAGAGACAGCGCGTTGAATCAATAGTATATTTAGCCGGAACAGCCTGTGGGAAAGGAAGATAAATGGCGCCTCTTTTTCCTATCCCTGCGTCAAAATCGTTGGGGATCCGGCCGGCCAGGCGGCATTCCTGTGCACAGGCGCCGCAGCCGGTACACTTGTCCATATCGACATAGCGCGCTTTCCGGCGCACTTTTACATCAAAGTTGCCCACGTAACCGGAGACATCTTCCACCTGGGAATAGGTAAAGAGCTCGATATTGGGGTGACCAGCCACATCCACCATCTTGGGCGTGAGGATGCAGGCGGAGCAGTCCAAGGTGGGGAACGTTTTGTCCAGTTGGGACATCCTGCCGCCGATAGATGGAGTCTTCTCTACCAGGTAAACTTTAAACCCGGCCTCGGCAATATCCAGGGCAGCCTGGATTCCCGCGATACCTCCACCGATAATCAAAGTGGCCGGTTCCACATCCACCTCTTTTTCCTGCAGCGGCTCCAGCAGCCGCACCTTGGATACAGCGGAAGCCACCAGCTTTTTGGCCTTGCTCGTTGCCCTGTCGCGATCTTCATGCACCCAGGAGCACTGTTCCCTTATATTGGCCATTTCCAGGTAATAAGGATTGAGTCCCGTTTCCGCCAGAGTTTTGCGGAAAGTCAACTCGTGCATGCGAGGGGAACAGGAGGCCACCACCACGCGGTTTAATCCTTCCTTTTTAATATCTTCCCTGATGAGAAGCTGTCCGGGGTCAGAGCACATATAGGAGTAATTGCGCGCCACCTTGACATTGGGCAGGTGAGAGGCAAACTCTGTAACGGCATCAACATCCACCGTTTTGGCAATGTTAATCCCGCAGTGACAGACATACACACCAATTTTGGGTTTGTTGTTCATTGCTTTTTTTCATCCTCCAACAAAAAGTAACTGCTGATGTCTTCTTAAATTAACCCCGCAGCTCTTTCAGCTTCTCGGTCAGTTTGGGGACCACCTTGAAAAGGTCGTCAATAATGGCAAAATCAGCCACTGTAAAGATCGGAGCATCGGGGTCCTTGTTGATAGCCACAATGGTTTTGGCTCCCTTCATCCCGGCCAGGTGCTGGAATGCGCCGGAAATCCCGATAGCAATATAGAGCTTGGGCTTAACCGTTTTACCGGAGGTGCCCACCTGGCGGTCATGAGGTATCCATCCTGCGTCTGTCGCCGCACGGGAGCCGCAGATGTCGGCTTTAATGGTTTTGGCCAGGTCTTCGATCATGGCCATGTTCTTATCCTCTCTGATTCCCCGGCCGACAGCAATCAGGATCTCCGATTGGGTAATATCCACGTCTCCGACTTCAGCTTCCACATACTCTATAAACCGGCGATAGCCGATATCCTCTTTCAAAGGCGACTCTACCTTTTCCACTTTCCCCTGCTTGGAGGGCTCGCCGGCCTCCAGGGTAGCTTCTCTGAAAGTAATCAGGTAAGGAGGCTCCCCTTTGAAGGCAAAGTTGGCATTGACCTTGCCCTGGTAATACTGGCGTACCGGCTGTGGCTTACCGTCAACAAACTCCAGGTCAATAACGTCCGTGACAAAGGGCAGGTTCATTTCCACGGCCAAAGCCGGGGCCAGGTCGACGCCCTGGGTAGTGTGACCGATCATCACAAGACCGGGGTTGTACTGCTTAATCAACTCCACCAGGACCTTCTGGTATTTTTCAGAGTTATAGTCGGCAAAAAGTGGATCATCGACATACAAAACCTTATCGCTGTAACCGGCTACCTTCTCGGCAAAAGAATCAACGCCACTGCCGATGAGGACCGCAACCGTTTCTCCGCCCAGTTGTCCTGCCACTTCAGAAGCCTTGGTAAGCATCTCCAGGGAAACATCACGCAATGTTCCTTGACGGTGTTCTATTAAAACAAATACATCTCCCATTTTAGAGCAGCCCTCCTTTCACCAGCTTGGTAGCCATAATCTCCGCTTTCTCCTCGGGTTCGCCCTCGATTATTTCCGCGTGGGAGACTACCTCAGGAATATAGAGCTTTTGCAGCTCGACCAGGGAACTATCTGCATTAACATCGCTTTCTGCAAGTCCCAGATCCTCCAGTTTCAACACTTTAAGCTCTTTCTTCTGGGCTTGTCTGATGCCCCTGATGGGTGCATAGCGGGGCTCATTGATCCCGGTCTGGATAGTAATAACCGCCGGCAAGTCAATCTCCACTACCTCGGAGATACCGCCCTCCAGCTCCCTATGAGCTTTTACCTTTCCGTCTTCAACTTCCAGTTTTTTCACCATGGCCGCATGCGGGACGCCCAACTCCTCCGCCATGGCTACCCCGACAGCCATATTACCGTCGTCGTTGGCCATACACCCTGTCAATACCAAGTCAAATTCCTGGCCTTTGACAACAGCGGCTAAAACCTTCGCTACTTTCAGGGGATCCAAGACATTAATCCGGGGGTCGTCGATCCTTATAGCACTGTCACCGCCCTTGGCCAGGGCCATGCGTATCATTACATCGGCATCCTGGGGTCCCAAACAGACGACCTGCACCGTTCCTCCTTTAGCCTCTTTAATAAGCACAGCTTCTTCTACGGCATAGTTGTCAGCATCATTTATATCAAAAGAAAACCTGCTGTTGTCAACATCCTTGCCTGTAGCGTCCACTTTTACCTCTGCTTCCGAAGTATCCGGCACTCTCTTGATACAAACAAAAGTTTTCATAAGGCTTCCACCTCCTACACTCAGTTTTTTTAAAAGATAATTTCACGACAGCTTCCCTTGTCCATTTAATTTTAAACTATCCCCTCCTTCTTGGTACATTAATGCCAGTAAAAGAAGAGGTCTTTAAATTTAAACCAGTTCCCCGATAATTTCCAGGAGCTCCGCGACGCGCATTTCTTCCTCAAAACCCTTGGCTTTGAGAGCGTCGTCCAGTGTCAAAACACAGAAAGGACAGGCTACGGCCAGAATGCTTGCCCCCAGCGCTTTAGCATCTTTGACCCTCATCTCTGCCAGGCGTTCCAAACGGGACTCCGACTCCACCCACATCTTGCCGCCGCCTCCTTCGCAGCAGAGGCTGCGCTCCCTTGAGCGGTCAAACTCAACAACCTCCGCTCCCGGAATACGGCCCAGGATGTAGCGCGGCTCGTCGAAGACGTCGTTTTGTTTGCCCAAGAAACAGGGATCATGATAGACGATCTTTTGAGGAAATTCACCGTTAAGCTCCAGCTTATTTTCTTCCAGGATCTCTTTAAGCAGGTGAGTATAGTGAATGACCTCCGCCTTCAAGCCGGGATACTGGTTTTTAAAAGTGGAGTAACAGTGTGGCGAGATGGTGACAAGCCTGGCTGCATCATAACTGTTCAGCAGTTCCGTGTTATCCTCTATCATCATTTCAAAGAGGCCCTCTTCTCCCAGGTTGTGCACCTCGCTGGAGCAGCAGGTCTCGCTGTCCCCGATGAAACCGTAATCAACTCCGGACTTGTTTAAAATTTTAACCAGGTTTTTCGCTGTCACCTGTACTTTGGGATCATAAGCAATGGTGCAGCAAACGAAAATAAGGTTTTCTACTCTTTCGCCAGGTTCAGCAATTTTTACCTCCAGCCCCTGCATCCAATCAGAGCGGGTAGCCCGGGGTTTATCCCAGGGATTACCTTCACGGAAGACGCTTTCCAGGGCATCCCTGACCGTCGGCTGAACAGCACCGCCCTCTACGAGAATATTCCTCAACCCTATCAGCACCTCTACAGGTTTCAACCCTTTGGGGCATCTGACGGCGCAGGTATTGCAAGCGGTGCAGTCCCATATTTCCGGTAATTTGGCCAGTTCATCGAGCGCATCCTGGTCGATTGAATCATAAACAAAGCGGCGGACATTTAAATTGGTCCGTACAGTAACCGGGCAACCGCCGGTACATCTTCCGCACTGAATGCAGCCTAGCAAATCATACTTCTCGATAAAGCTCTGCAGTTCTGTATTCATCTTCATACCTCGCTAGAGATGTAATTTTACCAGCCATCCCTTCTAAAATTGTAAACCATCTTGAAAGTTCATAAAGCTGAGAAGAAAATCCAGATTTTCAGGAAAAACTAAGTAAAAAGAATGGGTAAGAAAATCATCTAAAAATCAAAAACGTTGCATCCAGTTTTACTTTCAGATCTTTTTGGCCAAAACACCTCCTTGTAATTTAATAACTACCAATAACTAAACCGCAACTATAAATATTGGTAGCCAAACCAGTTTGAAAACTACCAATAGCTTCAACAGCCTACAACAGGCCCACTAGCATGCTTAGCATGCTGCCATTTTGGGCTGCGTCTGACCTGGCTGCCAACCAGACATATTAAATACTGCCAATTTTGTTTTCGACACAGGTAAAAGAAAATCCTGCTTTGCGTTATTTAATTTTAAGCATTAAGGAATAGTTTGAAAATATGATGTTTTTTAAACTATTTCTTGATAATCAGAGGATGGGCGTTTCACATTTTGAAATATTAGACGGCAAAAATAGACAAGGTTGCGTATAAACACAATCATGCAAAAAATTATTGCAAAATTTTGCTTACAAAAAAAGGATTTCTACACTTCCATGTCGAAAAATACAAACAAAATTGGAATGAATTCCTGAATTAAAAAATTTTGTAAATAAATTGTAAACTTTTTTCAACAAATATTTAAACTGGTTTGTTAAATAGACGATAAAAATTATGCGGTGCTTTCACAATCTTATTTTCTAGAAAGGAATGACTGGAATTGAACTGCTGTAAACAAGAAGAAAAACTGCTTGGCCGCATCGAAGATCTACGGAAGCAGCTAAATAAAAACATTAATATTATGAGCAATACACCCCGCAGTTGCCCGAAGACCTACGAAATCAGCAGGGAGCTGGACAGGCTAATCTACCAGTACATGACAAGAGACCCCAATACATTCTGAGTCTCGGCGTGTACGTGTATCGGGGATAGGATAATATAGGTAGATGATTGTAAACGGCCAGCACATTTACCCGGGGAGTTTCCAGGGCACCCTTTCGTCACCCAGGCGCCGGGTAAACTTGCAACTGTCAAAATGTTCCAGAAGCGCCTGGGCATACTTGCGTGAACTCCCCAGCAGATCCCTGTACTGGGCCAGGCTGATACTCCTGTTGGCCCGGAAATGTTCTTTTAATATATCCAGGCATTTTGCATACGGTTCGCTGTGCAAGAATATTTCTTCGCTAACCCTGACAATTGAACCCTTATTAACCAGGTATTCCAGATAGCTTTCCCCCTCCTCTTTTTTTAAGCCCAGAGAACTCCATAAATCCTTCAGTGACGGAGGAGTTATCCCACCCTGTATAAAGAAGCGCAGTATTTCTTCTATTTTCTGCTCCTGCATTGCAGTAGGTCGGGGGACAAAATCTTTCCTGGAGATTATGTCTCCTTTTATCTCAATAAGGCCTTTTTGCTTATAATAATCAAGGAGAGAATCGTAAGAACGCCCTGTAATTTTGCGCGGGAAAATTCCACTGAGTTGCGCTTTATGCATCCCTGGCCATAGCGGCCTTCCACTATGAAAACGAGCAAGCTCCTTTAAAAGCGTCGCCCCCCATGCATCGATGTTCTCAGCAGTAACATAGTAATCACCGATTAAAACCGCTTTGTTTTCTTGTCGTGCCCGTTCCAACAGGTTGCTTAGCGGCGCTGGCCCCATTTTAAGCAGTTGCGCCAGCTCCGCCAGGGTAGCCCCCCTGCTCTCCTCAAGCTTCTGCATGACAAAAGGCAGCGGGTCATCTTTGTGCAAATCCTCCAGTTTTTTCAGAACTCCCGGCTTAAACCTCTTATGGCGCGGAGGATGTTCATCCAGGACTACTCCGCCTCCGATAGTAACCATCGGAGAATACGAACGGATAATGAAGCGATCGCCCCG
>DLUO01000191.1:5376-7017 GCA_003444595.1 Bacillota bacterium | reverse complement strand
GGGGAATACAGTTGTAATTTGTAGATTTTAGCAAAAAATATTGCGAAAAATATGATGTTGTTATACAATAAACTGGCATAGATAGTTAGTCAATATAGCTTTATATGCATTACTGGGGACGAAAAGGCAAACCAGCCGAAAGGCTGGGACGCAAAGCCACAGGCCTAAGGCGGCAGATAGCCGCTACGGCGGCTGGGTTGCCGAAACATATGTAGGCAGCCTGCTATAATCGGCAGTCCCGATTTGGGAGGTTGTTTTTTTATGCAGTAAAAAGATTTATGTTTTAATTAGCTAGTACAGTAAGTATTGCACTTACACCACTGTAACTGATGAAAAATGGAGGAGAGAAATGGCTGCAAAAAACACGGTAAACCAGTTCAGGTGCCAAAAAAAGCAGCGACAGTCAAAGCAGATTGAAATGTTAGAGGCCGAATTGGAAGCCAAAACAAAAAAACCGAAAGAGAATGGAAGACTATTAGAAGGTTTATCGTACGAGGAAGAAGCAAAAACAGAAATGGGAGAATTAAGTGGAGTCACTTACGCCAAAGGGTACAGCGGTATTGATATTGATTCAAGGCTGAAAAAAGCCCTTGAAAGGGAAGAGTTCGCACTATACTACCAGCCGATAGTGGACGTTGCAAGCGGAAAGATTATAGGTATGGAGGCTCTTTTGCGATGGTATAGTTCCGATCTGGGGATGGTGTGTCCGGACCACTTCATATCTTTGACGGAAAAGACAGGCCTTATAATACCCATAGGAGAATGGGTTCTGTATAAAGCCTGTTCCAGGTATAAAGCATGGCAAGAGGCGGGATACCCACCATTAAGGCTTGCAGTTAATATGTCTGCCGTTCAACTGCAGGATACCGGTTTTGTGCCCATGGTTGAGAAGGTGCTCAAAGAAACAGGAATTAATCCCAATCACCTTGAACTTGAGATAACAGAAAGCGCAGTTTTGTACAATTTGGATTATGCGAAGAATGCCATTAAAAAACTGAGGGCTATGGGGATAGGCATTTCCATTGATGACTTCGGAATTGGTTATTCATCTCTGGAGTATTTAAATCGGCTTCCTGTTAGTTCGATTAAAATACATAAATCTTTTATAGAAAGCCTTGAGATGAATTCAAGCAGCAAAACCATAGTATCGGCAATCATTGCAATGGCACATAAGCTCGGCCTTGAGGTGATAGCGGAAGGGGTGGAAAGGCACGAGCAGCTGAACTTCCTAAGGAAAGAGAAGTGTCATTATTTCCAGGGATTCCTGTGCAGTCCACCGCTGCCGGCAGTAAAATTTGAAAAGTCTTTTTTATCCGTATCCCTGTAAAGAAAGGGTTTTAAGCAGCAAAAAAGGGGCATAGGGGTGTTCTTGTTATGATAATCCGCGGGGAATCAATAAATGATGCGATTAACAAGGGAATGAAAATTTACAAATGTAAAGCCGATGACCTGAAAGTACATACCATTAAAGAACCAAGATATGCGCTGTTTGGCCTTGTGAAAAAACAAGGGGAATACAGGGTGGAGCTTGCCCGCGTAAAAAGAAAAGAAACATGTGGCACTAAGAATAAGGACGGCTACATAGAAATAGTTTCAGGCAAAGCAGTGGTAGCCGATCCGGTGGAGGTAGGGCAGGTGCTG
>DLUO01000191.1:759-5130 GCA_003444595.1 Bacillota bacterium | reverse complement strand
ATGTTATCCATGGGGATGTCTGCCCGGAAACAGGAAATGTCTATTTCAACGGTGATGTACACATTAAGGGCAGTGTAATGGATAATATGAAGGTGGTAGTCGATGGCAATATAACTGTAACGGGTAACGTGCTGCAGGCAATCCTTATTGCCGGTGGCAGCGTGACTATCCGCGGGAATATAATTAGCAGCAGTATAACGGCCGGGGCAGCAATGGTCAACAGCCTGTGTGTTATGCCTAAGATAAAGGAAATTCTTAGAAACATAAAAAAGGACTTTTATGATGTCAATTCGGAGGTATGGCTTAACGGTTATCAGAAAATGAAAGAGCGATACCCCAGCTTATATTCAGAAAGAAAAAGAAGCTTGGACAAAATTGCTGAAGATATTAAGGAAGTATCCAGGTTTTTGACAGACGAGGATTACGAAACAGTTAAGGAGATTCTTGAAGAAGCAAGAATAATTTATGCCGCCGGTAATCTGGCCAATGCAGGACAAATAAACAGGATAAGGGGGAGGATACAGGAATACTTGGCTAAAACATCAGTCAACGAAGGTACGGATGCAGATATTAAGTTAGGATATGCTCAAAACTCAACTGTGCAAGCCAGCGGAGATGTCCTGGTTCTGGGTCGGGGTACATATCAAACTGATGTAATAGCCAAAAAAGCCATAAGATTTGTGAAACCTTCAAGTGTTGTTTTAGGGGGGACGCTTATAGCCGGCGAGAGAATCAGCTTGGGGACTGTGGGATCGCCCCATGGTATTACTACACACTGCAAGGTGCTTGGCAGAAACGGCAGAATAGATGCAGTGCGTTTATTTAATAACACGGTAATTACAATCAACAATAAGAAGAAGATTATATGATGAACCGGCACTAGGCAAAATTAAAATACTGTTAAAACATTTTAAGCATAGCCTTGTGGGGGCAGGGCGATTCTATATGCACAGGTAAGAGTTGGGGACATGAAGCACCATGTATTATCAAAGGGGATGAATATGGTAAATAAAGGGGTTAAGGCCACTCACATGGTACTGCTGATAATTGCAGCCGTATCCTTGTTTTTAATGTCTAGAATCAATTATTTGTTGTTTCATTTAGTGATTGAAGGGTTTTCAATACTAGTGGCTGTTCTCATATATGTTCTGGCGTTGAAAACTCATAGATATTCCAAGAATGATTATTTAACGTTTGTCGGAATAGCATATTTGTTTATTGGGATAGTGGATTTTTTTCACTTGATAAGTTATGACGGAATGGGAGTCTTCTCCGGGCTAGGCCCTGACCCGCCCACCCAGCTGTGGATAATAGCTAGATTTCTCCAAGCCGTCAGCTTTGTACTGGCACCTGCTTATTTAAGCCGGAATCTCCCATACACTGCGACTGTATTATTATATGGATTAATTACCGGTGCGGGTTTGATAAGTGTACTGTGGTTAAGGGTGTTTCCAGCCTGTTTTGTAGCCGGCCGGGGATTGACCGGTTTTAAGGTGATAGGCGAATTCATTATCTGTGCATTGATTGCAGCGGGCATATGGCTTCTATACAATAACAGTTCTTTGCTGGAAGAGAATATTTACAAGATGATGGTTATATCAATGATAATAACAATTATATCCGAATTAAGCTTTACCCTTTATTCGGATGTATACGGTGCAATGAATTTTTTAGGCCATGTATTGAAAGCTGTCTCTTTTATTATCATTTATAACGGCGTAATAAAGGTGGGCATAGAAAACCCGTATGATTTTATTTTCAGAGAGCTTAAAGCCAGTTCATCTACCGATTATTTAACAGGCTTACATAATAGAGACGGCTTTTATGAAAAGGTTGAGAAGTTAGCAAAGTTGGCAATGGAAAAGGATACTTGCGTGGGAATTTTGCTTGTGGACTTCGACAACTTTAAAAAAATGAATGACAGCTATGGACATTTGTTCGGGGATGAAGTGCTAAAGAAGTTTGGCATTCTTATCAGGGATATTATCAGGAAGGAAGACATTGTTTGCCGGTTTGGAGGAGATGAATTTATATTATTGACCACGGCGGCCGAAGATGAGCTAGGAAAAATTAAAGAGCGTCTTACCGGCAGGGTGGAAGAATGGATTAAGTCGGATGAACGGCTTAGGGGGCTTGGTTTAAGCATGGGGCTGGCTGTTTGCAAACCAGGCCAGGAGTTAAATATTGAGCGGCTTATTGAAAAAGCTGATAGAGACATGTATCGAAATAAAAAAGGTAAACCGGGTAATGGAGATGAATTGTCCGAATATTTTCTATCTTAATTAAGCATTGACTTAAATGGATGCAAGTGCTATACTTTTGATTAAGTAGATACTTAATTAAAAAGGGGGCTGTATTGTGGAGAATACCACAGCGGTATTGAAGGCAGTTGCCGACGATACAAGGATGAAAATAGTGAAACTGCTTTTACAGTACAATTATTGCGTGGGCGCTTTGGCACGCCGTCTTGAATTAACTGAAGCCGCCGTTTCCCAGCATATAAAGGTGCTGCGTGAAGCAGGTTTGCTTGTTGGAGAAAAGCGTGGACACTTCATGCATTACGATGTAGACCGTGAGCAGCTGAGAACGCTTGCTTCCGAGCTTGAAAAATTGGCGGAAATCAAGAAAGAAGAGTGCAAGCCGCAGGACGAAGCCTGTACCAAGAAAAAGGAGAATACGCATCATAGGGATTGCAAGTGTCACAAATCTTAAGGGGAAATGGATACTTTAAAAAACATAAAACACCGTATTGCATCAAATTGGCGGACTATGTTAACGCATTTTCCATGGGGTGGGTGGAATATTTTTCAGTAAATTAAAAGGGAGATGCCTGTTCTTTCAATGCATCTCCCATAATCATATTAACTTGAAAACCGCTTATTCGTAGGCCTTATCCACCGCTTCATCAATTAAATCTTGGTTTGCCAGGTATGGAATAGTTATGTGGCCCAGACCATCATAGTTCTTGTTAAATTCAATGGCTGTTGTAATGGAGTTCTCGTTCCTTGCCCAGGAACGTCTCGCTACACCGCACATTACATCCCACAGCATGGCCGACTTGATGATTTCATCGGTCTTTTTAGTACCGTCCAGGACCAGGCCGAAACCGCCGTTTATGGCTTTTCCGATACCCACGCCCCCTCCGTTGTGAAGCGCCACAAGGCTCATGCCCCGGGCTGCATTGCCGGCGAAGCAGTGGGTGGCCATGTCCGCCATTACATTGCTGCCGTCTTTAATATTGGCGGTTTCCCTGAAGGGTGAATCGGTGCCGCTGACGTCATGATGGTCCCTGCCAAGCATCACAGGGCCGATTTCCCCTTTTCTTACCATATCGTTGAACTTAAGCGCAATCCTTACCCTACCTTCCGCATCCTGGTATAGTATACGGGCCTGGGTTCCCACAACCAGCTTATTCTTTTCCGCATCGCGAATCCATATATAGTTGTCGCGATCCTGGCCCCGGCGGTTGGGGTCGATGCATTCCATGGCCGCTTGGTCGGTTTTGATAAGGTCCTCATGCTTGCCGCTTAAGCACACCCAGCGGAAGGGTCCATAACCGTAGTCGAATAGCATTGGCCCCATTATGTCTTCCACGTATGACGGGAAGATAAACCCGTCCCTTTCATCCACACCGTTTTTAGCAATCTCTTTGACACCGGCGTCAAACACGGCTTTCATAAAGGAATTACCGTAGTCAAAGAAATAGGTGCCCCGCTCTACCAAGGTTTTAATAAGTTCAAAATGATGTCTCAGGCTTTTATTTACTAGCTGTGTGAACTTGTCACGATCGGCAGCCAACAGCCTGGTGCGCTCTTCAAAGCTTAAACCCTGAGGGCAGTATCCCCCGTCATAGGCCGCATGGCACGAGGTTTGGTCGGACAGCAGGTCTACATGAATATTGTTTTCCACGATATATTCCAGCAAGTCCACAACGTTGCCGTGATATGCTATGGACATCGGTTCCTTTTTATTCATGTATTCATGCGCAATTGAAACTACTTCGGACAGGTCCGATGATACTCTTTTCACCCATCCCTGGTCGTAACGGGTTTTGATACGGGAATAATCCACTTCCGCTATTATTCCCACGCCCCCGGCGATTTCCACGGCCTTGGCTTGGGCTCCGCTCATGCCGCCCAGTCCTGAGGACACGAATAACCTGCCCTTTAAATCCTCGTCATGGGAGATACCCAGTTTCAATCTTCCTGCATTCAACAGGGTGTTAAAGGTCCCGTGAACAATACCCTGGGGTCCGATATACATCCAGCCTCCCGCTGTCATCTGGCCGTAGTTGGCTACACCCATTTCCTCGGCTATTTCCCAGTCTCTCTGGTTATCAAACATCCCCACCATTAACGCATTTGTAATTAT
>DLUO01000191.1:0-526 GCA_003444595.1 Bacillota bacterium | reverse complement strand
GTCTGGTCCTCGGTCATTACTTCAAGGTATTTTTTTATCAGCCTGTACTGCATCCAGTTTTGGCATACGCTTCCGGTTTCGCCGTATGTTACAAGCTCATAGGGGTAAAGGGCCACTTCAAAGTCCAGGTTGTTATCTATCATCACTTGGAACGCCTTGGCGGCAAGGCACTTTCCCTTGTATTCATCAATGGGCTTTCCATATATCCTGCCCTCCGGTCGGAAACGATAGCCGTAAATCCTGCCCATGGTCATTAATTCATTCAAAAACTCCGGAGCCAATTTTTCATGGTGTTCTTGGGGCACATACCTAAGCGCATTCTTTAATGCAATCTTGGTCTGCTCTTTTGTTAAATGGAACCCCCGGCTGGGAGCCCGTCGTATGCCCTCCACAAATTTAGGCATTTCCGGCAATTCACCATCTAGCTTAATCTCCATGGCTTTTGAGATATCGCTACTGCTAAACATTTTATCATCCCTCCCATACTATAATATTATCTTAATAACACTGTTCTTTACCTGTCTCT
>DLUO01000009.1 GCA_003444595.1 Bacillota bacterium | reverse complement strand
CTGAAGGTATAAGCTTTTAAAGCAGCGGTTATAATAAAGGTTTGACCTCTTTTGTTTATGTTTTTTGTTTATGTTGACATTGTAAACAATCTGTGATAAATTGAATTTCGTGGCAATAACGAGGTCAAAGGAGTGCTTCTGGCATGCGTGTTAAGGTAACTCTGGCTTGTACAGACTGCAAGGAAAGAAATTATTCTACTACTAAAAATAAAAAGACCAACCCTGATAGGATCGAATTGAAGAAATATTGTCCCAGATGTGCTGCCCATACCATGCATAAAGAGACAAAATAGGGGGCCATACAAACCGGTTGCGCATTGGGTAAATTCCTTTTAAGGAGAAGAGAAAGAAATGGGATCTTATGGGAGAAGAATCCAGCGTTTTTTTCACGATATCAGGATTGAGCTGAAAAAAGTAAACTGGCCTACCAGGCATGAGTTGCTGGTTTTTACAGGTATTGTTATTGTTGTTATTTTTGCGGTGGGAATTTTTTTCTGGATTCTTGATACCGGATTAACTGCTCTCTTAAAGCTTATTATACGATAGCAAGATTATAAAGCGAGGAGGAGAAGCGGGAAGCGGAACTCAAGCTTCCTCCTTTTATGGGTGAGAAAGGCTGGTATGTAATTCACACATACGCAGGTTACGAGAACAAAGTTAAAACCAACCTTGATAAACGCGTGGAATCTATGGAGATGCAAGATAAAATTTTCAGGGTTCTCGTGCCCATGGAAAAAGAAATCGAAATAAAAAACGGCCAGAAAAAAACCACCATGCGCAAGGTTTTCCCTGGATACGTCCTGGTGGAAATGATTATGGAGGACGATTCCTGGTTCGTAGTGCGTAATACACCAGGGGTGACCGGTTTTGTAGGCCCGGGTTCCAAGCCTGTTCCTCTTGATGAAAGCGAGGTACAGCATATCCTTACACAAATGGGGCTGGATGAGGCCAAACCCAAACATGATTTTGTTGTCAAAGAACAGATACGGGTTTCCAGCGGTCCCTTCAATAATTTTATCGGCACTATTGAAGAGATCCATCCGGAACGGGGCAAATTGAAAGTAAGCGTTTCCATGTTTGGACGGGAAACTCCTGTCGAGCTTAATTTTGACCAGGTAGAAAAACTTTAGCTTTTTAAAGAGAGGATGTGTAGGCAATGGCCAAGGCTAAAAAAATTATCGGACTGATAAAATTACAGATTCCAGCCGGCAAGGCAACTCCTGCCCCTCCGGTAGGCCCGGCTCTGGGCCAGCACGGCGTTAATATAATGGCCTTTTGCAAGGAGTTTAATGAAAAAACAGCAGGGGATGCAGGGCTGATTATTCCTGTGGAAATAACGGTCTTTGAAGATCGCTCTTTCACCTTCATTACCAAGACACCTCCGGCGGCGGTACTTCTTAAGAAAGCCCTGAATATTGAAAAGGGTTCCGGTCAACCTAACAAAGTCAAAGTGGCCACTATTTCCCGTGATAAAGTCAGAGAAATCGCCCAGCAAAAACTGAATGATCTTAATGCCAACGACCTGGAGGCGGCAGTAAAGATTATCGAGGGTACGGCTCGCAGTATGGGTGTCCTTATAGAATGATAAAAACGGGCAAGTTGCTTCCCGTATGTGGGAGAATTTGAATTCGCTTGAACCACAAGGAGGTTAAATTAAAAGATGCCGAAACATGGTAAAAAATACCTTGAAGCAAGAAAAAAAGTGGATCGCAACCAGCACTATGATCCGGCCGAGGCTTTTGCTTTGCTCAAAGAAATTGCCTCAGCTTCTTTCGATGAAACAGTGGAGCTTTCGGTTAGACTGGGTGTTAACCCCAAACATGCCGACCAGCAGGTCCGTGGTGCGGTAGTCCTGCCCGGTGGTACGGGCAAAGAGGTAAAGGTTATCGTTTTCGCCAAAGGCGATAAGGCCAGGGAAGCGGAAGAGGCCGGAGCAGATATTGTCGGAGCTGAGGATTTGGCGGAAAAGATACAGGGCGGATGGCTGGATTTTGATGTGGCTGTAGCAACGCCTGATATTATGAGCGTGGTAGGTAAATTGGGCCGTATTCTGGGTCCCAGGGGTTTAATGCCCAACCCCAAAACAGGGACGGTAACCTTCGACGTAAACAAGGCTATTGCCGATATCAAGGCCGGTAAAGTGGAGTACCGTACCGACAAGGCCGGGAACATTCACGCTCCCATCGGAAAAGTCTCCTTCCCTTCAGAGAAATTGCTGGAAAACTTTTATGCTGTTATTGAAGCACTGATAAAAGCTAAACCTGCCGCTGCCAAGGGCCAGTATCTTCGTAGCATAACCGTGAGTACAACGATGGGACCGGGGATTAAAATCAATCCCCAGAAAGCTGCAGCCCTGGGGCGGACCTAATAAATATTATGAATCAGCGGCCAAGCTGAAACGGACAATAAAAATTAAATATCCAGGTAAGATTATTTATAAAATTTACCGCAGACAGCAGGTGCTTTTGCTTAATGGCCGTTGCCGCCTGCCGAGGTAAACCGGGATTATCAGCTTTTCTCTGTGAAGAAAGCCTCCCTCTACTTCTGCGGGAGGCTATATTATTTTAAGGAGGTGAAACTGTTGTGGGTAACCGCGAAATAAAGGAGAGAAAAGTGGCGGAGATTAAAAAAGATCTGGAAAACTCCACGGTTATCGTTATAACCGATTACAGGGGGTTAACTGTGGCGCAGATCGGCAACCTGCGCCGCATGCTGAGTGCGGAAGGTGTTAAATACAAGGTGGTTAAAAACACTCTTACCCTCCTGGCTGCCAAGGAAATGGGCCTTGATAATCTGGAACAGTACTTACAGGGGCCGACAGCCATTGCTTACGGTTATGATGATCCGGTCACCCCTGTTAAGCTGCTGGTTAGGTTTGCCAAAGAAAATGAACATCTTTCCATCAAAGGCGGGGCTCTGGGGAACAGTATATTAAATGAGAAAGAGCTGCGCCATCTCTCAGAGCTTCCTTCCAAGGAAGTCCTTCTGGCTAAAACACTCGGTTGCTTACAGTCGCCACTGGTGGGACTGGTAAGCGTCTTACAGGCTAATATCAGAAACCTGGTTTATGTCCTTGATGCCGTTAGAGAAAAAAAGGAAAGCGCCTGAAAGCGAAGTGGGAACCAAGAACCCAGGATGCCGGAAATCGGAGTTATGGTTGAAAACAAACAGCAAGAGATTGTGTCTATAAAAAACTGCGTGTAAAAAGGAGGAAAAACAATGTCAAAGGTACAGGAAGTCCTGGAAATTGTTAAAGGAATGACGGTGTTGGAACTGTCAGAGCTGATCAAGGCATTTGAAGAAGAGTTCGGTGTCAGCGCCGCTGCACCTGTAGCCGTAGCTGCCCCCGGCGCCGCGCCGGCTGCCGTGGAGGAAGCTCCGAAGGAGGAGCAGACTGAATTTGATGTTATTTTAGAGGCAGCCGGTGAAAAGAAAATTCAAGTGGTAAAGGTTGTCCGCGAGATTACAGCCCTGGGCTTAAAAGAGTCCAAAGCCCTGGTTGATGAAGCTCCCAACCCGGTAAAAGAAAAAGTCAGTAAAGAGGAAGCTGAAGAAATTAAGAAGAAACTTGAAGAGGCCGGTGCAACCGTAACGATCAAATAATATGGAACTGTTGCAGCGATTGCTGTGGGCGGGGCTCCGGGTTCCGCTCGTAAAGTTCTACGGCTTGCTTGAGTCCCCGACGACCTTCCCGGC
Organism: Bacillota bacterium; assembly: GCA_003444595.1. Classification (GTDB taxonomy): domain Bacteria; phylum Bacillota; class Dethiobacteria; order DTU022; family UBA8154; genus UBA9862. Next base: position 114 of record DLUO01000009.1, on the reverse strand, counting down.
CAATTTCCACTAGTAGGGGCGGGGCAAGGTTGGAGCTCGCCCAAGTTCCGCTCAGAAAGTTCTACGGCTTGCTTCCGCCCTGGCTCTTATACGCATCTGACGCTGCCGCCGAAG
>DLUO01000019.1 GCA_003444595.1 Bacillota bacterium | reverse complement strand
GCTTCCCAGGCTTAAACGCAAACCCGGGGCGGAAATTTTACAGTCATTGACCAGAAAAGAAGCGACACGCCCGGAGGGGCCATACTCGGACACTTTAACCTCCTGCACCGGCCCCGGGTCTTTCCCTGTCGTCTCTATTACAGCATTTCTTACCTGCTCTAGCGTAAAGCCGGCCGACCATTCCCCTTCCTCCGGCGGAATAATATCCTGGCCGGGGCTCTCCACAATATGTATATAGGGCGGATTGGTCTTAAAAGCCAGGCCTTCATCGGCCAGCGCTGTTTTTGGCCCGGCATAGGCGTTAAACCAGGCCCTGATAAATTGTTCCTTATGGCAGGCTACCTCACCTCTGGTTATCCTTACGGCTTCCCTGACCCGATCGGTGATATCCTCCGCACTGTAGGCTTGAAACTCCTCAATATCAGTGGAAGCATGCGCACCGCGCTGGGGGACCCCTCCGTTCTCGGCAATTTTCTGCAGGGTGAAAGTTCTGGCGAGAATAGCCTGTGCCGCCAGCGCGGCCAGGGGCCACTGCGGGTCCATCTCTCCCGCCACCACCCCCGCTATATACTCTTCTATACCCATCTGCTCCACTGTTTCTTTTTCCGCAATATAGACAGAAATGACAGGCTCCTCCCTTTCCCCCGCCGCTATCTGGGGAGGTATGGCGGGATGGCCCGTACGGCTGCTAAAGGGGGGCTCGGAAGGCTGGAAATACTCAGTCCGGCAACTGCCCACATATACGGCAATTAGGATAAGGACAACAATCAAAGGGCTGATTTTTTTCATTAAATTACGATACCTGGACAATTCAACCGCCCCCTTGCTCAAGATAATCCTAGTTTAACACTTGATGGATATTTTATTCAGCCTGCCCTATGTAAGTCACTTTTCCGCCGGGAAAAGAATAGGATAAACAAAATATTTTCCAATCCACTATCTTATACCCCAAAAGGAGAGAGTGCTTTGCCAAGGGAAACAATACATAACGGATGGGAACTGGATATTTATTTCCCCCTTCCGGAGAGGATTAGAGAAAAACCCCGCCGGAACGGAATAACTATGGTCATCGACAAAGGTACGGGTTTAAGGGAAACATTTGACATCCTGGAGATGTGCGCGGAGTACATAGATTTCTGGAAATTAAGTTTCGGCTCTTCAGCCCTCTATCATCCTGCGATCCTCCGCAAAAAAATTGAGCTGCTGCACTCATTCAATATTATTGTGTTCCCCGGAGGCACTTTTCTGGAAATCGCTCTTATCCAGGGAAAAGGTAACGATTACCTGCACCGGGCCCGTGAACTTGGTTTCTCAGCTGTAGAAATTTCCGATGGAACAATTGAGTTGCCTCCCCGGAAAAGAAGCCGGCTAATTAAAACGGCGCGGGAGAATAAATTGCTGGTACTGACGGAGATTGGCAAAAAGGAGACTGACGAAGCTTTTTATCCTGAGTTGATGGGCGAACAGGTTAAAAGGGATCTCGATGACGGCGCTTTCAAGGTCATCCTGGAAGCCAGGGAATCAGGGAAAGACGTTACTATTTTTAACCATCAGGGAAGCATTGAAATGGGAAAAATAAACAAACTTTTGCTCTCCATTCCCGAACAGGAGCAAATTATCTGGGAAGCCCCGCTAAAAAAACAGCAGGTTGACTTTATCACCATGTTCGGCCCCAATGTAAACCTGGGCAATATTCCCCCTGAAGAGATTCTCGCCCTGGAAGCGCTCCGGAACGGATTAAGGGCCGATACTTTTAAACTGTCGCTGGGGGATGAAAAAAGAGGAAGCAAAATTTCAAGCTTATGATAGTTTTAATCTGTGAGTAGACAACCGTAAAGCCTGTGTTTCAACATCAGTAGGTTACAGAGTAGGTACAACGATGAACCTGGTAGATCTTATCCTGACTCACCAGCAAATAACAGAAGAGGCTGTAAGAGGCAAAATATGCATTGTCATTGATACCCTGAGGGCGACCAGCACAATGGTAACCGCCTTAAGCCAGGGGTGCCGGGAAATAATCCCCGTAGCTTCGGTTCAGGAGGCGCTGGAGCTAAAAAAAAGGAAGCATCAAAATTACCTCCTGGGAGGCGAGGTGGAAGGGCACCACCAGGAAACCTTTGACCTGGGAAATTCGCCCCTGGAGTATCGCGGCAGCATCATAAAAAATAAAGGAATCATCTTTACTACGACAAATGGCACCCGGACGCTGCTAAAGCTTGAATCTGCCCGTAAAATTCTTATCTGCGCCCTCTTGAATGCAAAAACTGTGGGAGAATGGCTGGTTGCCCAAAAAAATGATCTGGTGCTCTGCTGTTCGGGAACAAGAGGAAATTATTCCCCCGAAGATTTTCTAACCGCCGGCCGCCTGGCTGCAGATTTACAAGCAAGGAATAAGGATTTTTTCTTTTCCGATCTGGCCGTTGCTGCAGCTTGTTTTTATAAAAATGCGGTAAAACATAAAAACAATAAAAAGGCCGTGGTGAAACTGCTTGAACAAAGCGACAACGGCCGCAGGCTCCTTGAAGCGGGGCAGAAGCAGGATATTGACTTCTGCAGCCGGGAAGATATCTTCCGGCTTTTGCCCTTCTACGAAAAAGGCTCAGTAAAAGCGGCCAAAATCCCCGGAGCCCCTGCTTCTATCTCTGCTTCCCTGCACATATAATATGGAAATAGGAAAAGCGGAGAAGGGGCTAAAAAGTGAACGGGTTTATTTTTATCACCGTCATCTTCATCCTGGGATTGCTGGCGCGCTCCAGCTCCCTTACCCTGGCGGCCGGGCTTTTATTACTCATAAAAGTGCTCGGAATCAGGAGCCTGCTCCCCCTGCTGGAGGAACGGGGGGTGGAACTGGGATTGCTTTTCTTAATGATTGCCGTCCTCGTTCCCCTGGCTTTGGAAAGGGTGGGAGGGAGAGAAATCCTGCTTACCTTCAGCTCTCTGCCGGGGATACTGGCCATTGCCGGAGGGATTATTGCCACAAGGTTAAACGGTATGGGACTTAACCTGCTGGAGAGCCGCCCGCAAGTTATCCTGGGCCTGGTTATCGGCTCCATTATCGGCATCGTTTTTTTCAAAGGTATTCCCGTTGGGCCTCTCATGGCCGGTGGAGTTGCTGCCTTTTTTCTGTACGTGATTGAGCTTTTTGCGCGATGAAATGATGAAATAGAGAGCGTGGCTGCCGTGTTCATAAAAGTAGTTTTTTACCTTTTTGTGGCCAACCTGATCTGGCTGGCCATTTCCGAACCCGTACTTTCGCTGAACAAGTTCGATAACTACAGCTATTTCTTTAATAGACTCCCGGATTTACGAAAGGGGAAGGTTAAGTAGTGCGCTTCTCCGGGGGGGTGCTACCGGGGCACGGTTCCTGAGCCCGCGCCCCTCTTGTTTCCTGTTCCTTGGCCTCTTCCCACCAGCGGTCCAGCTCTTCCAGGGAGAAAGCAGAATAATTTCCACCGCGGAGCTGTACCTGGTCTTCAATATATCTAAACCGCCGGATAAACTTGTCCACAGTGGATTGCAGCGCGATCTCCGCCTCCACCCCCAAAAAGCGGGCAATATTTACCAGGGCGAAGAACAAATCCCCCGTTTCCTCTTCTATTTTCCTCCTGCATCCCGTGTCACAGGCCTCCAGAAGTTCCTTTAGCTCTTCGTGCAGCTTCTCCACGGCACCGCTGAGATCGGGCCAGTCAAAACCGACATCCGCGGCTCTCTTTTGCAGTTTCTGTGCTTTCATCAGGGCGGGCAGCTCCTTCGGTATGGCCAACAGCCCGCCTTTTTCGCGGCCTTTTTCCCGTTGTTTGATCTCCTGCCACTTTAATCTCACCTCAGAGGCGCTGGAAACATTGTCACTTTGGAAAACATGGGGATGACGCCGGTATATTTTAGTCGTTATCCCGTCAATAACCTGCCAGAGAGAGAAATCTCTTTGTTCCCAGGCCAGCTGGCTGTGGAAAATAACTTGCAGCAGCAGATCGCCCAGCTCTTCACATAGTTCCCGGGGTTCTCCACTATTAATGGCCTCGACAACCTCGTAAGCTTCCTCCAAGACATACGGACGCAGGGAAAGATGATCCTGCTGCCTGTCCCAGGGGCACCCCTCCGGAGAACGCAGTTTTTTCATCAAGCAGGCCAAATCGCCCAGGGTGTAGTATGGCGAGGGCACCAGATGAAATATGGCCTCGCCATTGGAGATACTTACTTCATCTATTTTCTCCAGGGGCTGTACCTTTAAAAGGGATAGGGAATCTCCGCCCTCAAGCTGGAGGATATTTACATTATGTTCAGGGGGGTAATACCTTAAAAGGTGCCTCTTGATATTGGCGAGCAGCTCATTGCTGCGGGGATTGGTAATGATAAGGTGGCTCCGTAGCGGTTCATGTAGCTCTTCCAGGGAACGAGCGTCATAGAAGGAAACGCCTCTGGAAAAATTCACCCCCATTTCCCGCTCCAAAAAATCCAGGATATAACCCCAATGAAAGGCTGTTACAGGCATAATGCTCCTCCCAAACTGTAATAGATGATTAGCTCATCTTCTCAATAAATTGAACTTGCGTGCCAGTTTTAAAAGTGTATCTCCCAGGCGTGGAACGGATTTGAGATCTTCTTCACGCACACCTCCTACCAGGAACAAAACCAGGGCAAAGATAATTATCCCCGACAGGATCGCCGGGAATAAGGAGGCCGCCTGGGCCAGCCTGGGGGTAAAGGAAGGCGCGAACACCCCCATAGCGCCCCTGTATATAACATATACAACCGGGGACATTACCAGGGCCGCTGCCAGGGGCTTGAACAGTAGCTCCTTAAAATTAAAACGCCAACCCGTAATCTGGCTGACTCTCCTGATGTTCAGGAAAGAGGCGATAAAGAAACTTATTACCGTAGCCAGCGCCGCCCCGCCGATATGCAGGCGGGGATCCGCCGTCAGAATCCAGCTTAAAATAAATTTAACGATGGTTCCCAGGATCATGTATTTGACAGGATCCAGCACATATCCCAGGCCCTGTAAAATACCGGAAGTAGCAGTATAAAGGGACATAAATATTAACCCAAAAGCCATCGCCGCAAGGGGATATGCGGCGGAAGCATTTTCAAAGAGGACAAAGGTGGTGGGTTCGGCCAGGACAAAGAGCCCAAAGGATGCCGGAATACTGAAAAATAAAGTAAAGCGCATCGCCAGATCGGTTCTTCCCCTGACAAGAAGGCTGTTTCGCAGGGCCTGTGCCTCCGAGATAGCCGGGACGAGGCTCATGGCCAAAGCAATAGTGATAATCAGGGGAAACTGGATAACAGAGCCGGCCATTCCCGTAAGCTGCCCGTAAAGGGCCGTAGCCTCTTCCGTGGAGTATCCGACTTCGTGAAGCCTCAAAGGAACCACGCTGAGATCAACCAGATTTACCAAGGGGATAACCAGGCTGCCCAGGGT
>DLUO01000035.1 GCA_003444595.1 Bacillota bacterium | reverse complement strand
ATTTTTTTGCAACGCTACTGATCTGCTGAGTTAGAAAATTTGTATTTATTTTTTTCAATTAAAGAAGTTAATTCACCATAGCTCATACAAGCAATAACCGGCTTCATTCATATACCCCCTTGTATACTATGAGCAGCGGCCGTTTAGACGAGAATTTCCAGTTCGGCTAGTGCTTATATTTGACTTTGAAATCTTTAATACATAATCGATTGAAAAAATAACATAAGGAAACAATCGTGACCCATTGTAAACTTTTTGTTCGCTTATCTCATTGTCTGAATGCTGGAGTATTATCTGCCTACTTAAAAAATAAGCCCTTTTAATAAGAGCTTAATTAGAGTAAATTTTTTTAGCCGAGAGCTGCTTACGGTATTTGTTTTTCTGTATTAAGATAATTTTACTCCATTGCAGTAACGGCTTTTTAATTTCTGAGTGCTTACGAACCTCGATGTTTATGGTCGGGGCGACGGGTCTTTGAACCCGCCCCCTCTTGGTCCCAAACCAAGCGCGCTGCCAAGCTGGGCCACGCCCCGAAGCGGGAATGCTCTCGTGCCACTAATTGTAACACATGCCCCTGATAAATTCAATACCTCTCAACTGCCCACTGTGTCAATATCTAGCGGGTATTTTTTTATCGTTCCAGCACAGATAAACTATTAAGATCTTCACTGTTAAATCGCCGCCAGTCGCCCTTGACGTGGGGATCCCTAGTACCAGGTATAACAGAACCCCACAGTCGGGAAAAGATATCAAAAATTCCGGTCCTTCGCCAATAAGGCGAACATGGCTACCTTCCCCATATCAAGGGTTAAAATTTAACATGCCTTCATAGAGCATACCCAACATGTTTAATATGGCCTCCAAGCCTTTCTCGGACCAGGCACGGCCTCGTTTGGCTGTTCTTAACTTGAAACGATCCATATTGGATTCGGCAACCCCCATACCTGCCTGAGCGTCTCCGGGTCAAAGCCCGGTTTTACCCAATTGAGAAAAATCTGGTCACTTTGCCGGCAGGCCGGCAAAGTTATTTTGATCTTATCGTTAATGACTTGGCGGTATTGTTCCACTCAATTTCTCCTCCAAGGGCGTCAGAAACATAACGTGCCGGCAAATAGATCCGTCCTGAAACATTTTCTGCCTGGACATCCATAGTTAACGTAGTCCCATTATGCTTATAGGTTTTTTTCCCTACGGTAAACTCAACGGTATCAGAGCCTTTAATCAAAGTTGCTGTCTGGCTAGCGGAATCCCACTTTATATTTTTATCGGTAACTCCCAATGCTTTGGCAATCACTCTGAGAGGGAAAAAGCTACGGCCATTTTTAATATACGGAATTGCATCTGATGTTTCCGTCTTGCCATCAAGGATATAGCTGCTTTTTCCAATAGTTAGTATTGCTTCTCTGGCCAAAACAGCTTCAGTTATCGTTACTTTAAGTAAAGCAGGAGAAAGATTTTCATAATCGCGGCTATTTCTGATGCTTATTTCTATATAGGCAACTCCAGGCTTCTTACCGATAATCTCATTGCTGGAATAAGCTGCAAGATAGTCCGCATATTCCGGAGGAACGGCAACTTCATAACGGGAAGTAATGTCATCGAGCAAAATACCTCTTGAAGAATATATTTCAGCTTTAGAGATAAATTTATTTAAATCAATTCTCTCGTTTACAGCTAAACTGATAGCGGAATACTCAACTTTAACATAATCATTCGGTCTTAAGGTAAAATTTTTTTCCAGATCATAGCTTGTTATATTTATTTTCTCGCTTACAGTACCATAACCCTCCTTGGTTACAGTAATGGTATATTCCCCCCGCTCAAGCCCCGAGATGGAATAATTGCCGCTGCTGCTTGTCGTGGTTTCTTTACTTATTCCGACGGCGGTGACAGTGATCTTTGCATTGCTGATATAATAATTATCTGCATCTTTAACATTGCCGGTTACCTTATAACCTGAATCTACCCTGTTAACATTGATATCCCCAATATCAATTCTTGATCCCGATACTCTTACGCCGGTTTCAAGAAGTTTTTTGGCATTGCCTATTGTTGCATAAAGATCATACTTGCCTTCTCTTACATCAAAAAAAGTAAAATAGCCATAGTAATTTGTCCGGGCACTATACTTATCTGCGCTATTCTCCAGATATACGGTAATATTGCTTAAACCGGACTGACTGTCTCCCACCAGTCCGCCAATAACAGTAGTTCTTCCTTCCTTTCTTTTTAGCTCTACTTGAGAAACCGGATAATCGTCGCCGTCTACCCTGACCTCATTGGAAAGGGTTTCTGTATAATAACCCATTTTTTTAAATTCAATGGTATATCTTCCATTGGGAACATATCTAAGTTCATAATAGCCTTTTGAATCTGTCGTTGCCCTCTTTATTCTTGTATTGCCATCAATTAATGACACTTCAACACCTTCAAGATACTCTCTGTCTTCGTCAACGACCCTTCCGTACACATCATATCCCGTCCGGCTCTCTGTCCAGACAATAAGATTTACTTCTTTTTCAACATCTGTGGAAAGGATTTTCACATAATCTATTCTTTCCAGTAATTCATACCCTGAAGCATTTACACCTATTGTATATGTTCCCGTTTCAATATCCTGGAATGTATAATATCCCCTGGCATCTGTTTTGGTCTTAATTTCTTGGTCGTCCTCGTCGATCAGGTAAACATCGGCGCCCGGAACATAATAGCCGTCTTCGTCGGTTACCCGTCCTGTTAAAGTTTTTTCTGAGAAATATGATGAGGAACTACCGGTTCTTTGTAACCTGATAGTGCCAAGATTATAATTGCCTGTTCTTAATTTAAACCTGCTTTCTTCATAATCTTTATAGCCATATTTAGTAATACGGATTTCATAATCACCCAGAGGAACGTTAATAACATCAAAATGTCCTTTTGAGTTGGTGTACCCTACATAGGAAATATCGTCATAAGTATCAATTAGCAACACTCTGGCATCAGCAATATATGAATCGTCTCTGTCATCAAGAACTGTTCCGTAAACGCTGTATGTATCTTCTGTAGAAGTGGATCCCGGTACAAGATACTTTGTTCCTAAATCGATTAAATCGGAATAGCTTGAAATTGTATACAGCGCTCTTTTATAACCGCTCCTGGTGATTTCAACCCTTTTAATTTGTCTGCCGGCGTAAATAGTTGCATCTATTCTTCCGTTATTGTCACTATATATGCTTATGAAGGGGGTGCTGTCATTTTCATAAAATAAATCCACCCTGGCATTATAGATCGGATTGCCGGTATCATCATCCCGGACATACCCAAAAATATCCACCCTGGAATTAGCAAAAGCAATGGCAGGAAACGAAGTAACGATAAGAAAACAAACTAAAAGAATAACCAGAGAAATTTTCGCCTTACAATTTTTTTTGAGAAACAACATTTTCCTCTCCTTTTAATAAAATTTCTTCTTATAGCTAAAGCTAAAATTAGCTATTAATTTCTGTTGTTGTGGCAATCTGATAAATTCTTATCTTACTTCCTAGTCTTAAAGACGTTTAATAGCAGCAAAACGTTTGCAAAAAAATCATTTTATATAAAAAAATCTTTCAGTGAATAAAATATTCTTCTCCATAAAGACAAAGATTTCCTTCCGCTTTTTTTTCATAAAAGACGCATCATTACTATACATATATTAATAGGATTACTAGGACAAAGAGTCCAGGACAAGGTTAGGAAGTGAAAGAGAAGATGAAAATGCACAGATTCCTGCTTTATTTACTGTCAATGACCTGTCTGGTTGGCATGTTTATGCTCCAGGGATGCCTGGAAGATTATCTGCCTAAAAAGCTGCAGCAGAAAGAACGGTCTGAATCAATTACTCCCGGAGAAAATAAACAGGCCGAGCAGGAAAGGGAGATGCTTCCCGAAGGGGTGCTTCCTCTGCGGGTCTATTTCATGGAGGGGAGGGGGCATTACCTGATACCTGTAACGGTAACTATTCCCTGGACCGAAGGTGTAGGCAGGGCTGCTTTGGAAAAAGTAATCGAAGGGCCGACCCCTGCCCAGGAGATGCGCTATGGGCTGTATTCGCCTGTCCCTCCCACAACGGAGATTTTGGGGCTAACAATCAGGGACAGGCTGGCCAAACTCGATCTGAGCGGCTCCTTCCTAAGCTATGATCCGGGAGAGGAAAGGCAGGTTTTAAACTGCATTGTTTTTACTCTTCTACAGTTCCCCACAGTAGAAGAAGTGCAGTTGCTGGTCGATGGCGTTGCCCCGGAAGCGTTCCCCGGGGGCACACCGGGCAAAGGTACATTCAGCCGGGAGCGGGGAATAAACCTGGAGGTTGCTGTGGAGCCGGAAGCTTTAGAAGATGCCCAGCTGGTAACGCTGTACTTTTATACCGTGTTAGGCGACAGTCATATTTTTTATGTTCCTGTTTCCCGGGTAGTCGCCGGAGGTGAAGATATTATTAAAGTGACAATCGAGGAGCTTTTAAAAGGCCCCCGCCAGGACGGCTTTCTTTTTAGCGAGCTGCCGCCGGGCACCGTGCTGCGGGGCTATTCACTGGACGACGGTATACTTTCAGTGGATTTTTCCAGAGAGCTTTTGAACTATAAAGGGGGACTACGTGGGGAAAAAAATATTTCTGCGCAAATCGTACTGAGCCTCACGGAAATCCCTGGGGTGGAGAAGGTACAGCTGCTGGTGGAAGGAGAGAAAGTAACCCTGCACTACGGGACATCTTTTCAGGAGCCCTTGTCGCCTCCCCTGCTTGTTAACCCCATTATTTAAGCCGGGCCCTTAATCGGATCCTTAAATAAGGAAAAAATTTCTGCAAAAGATTTTATAATACCTGCAAAAATGACAGGCTTTGAGTTAAAATATGATTAAGGAGCTCTTATTTATTTATGGTCCTTAATAATATTGAATGAAAGCAGGTATTGCCCATGCGTTCCGGGGGTCGGGCTTATGATGAGCTCAGAGAGGTAACAATTACAAGGAACTTTCTTGAATATGCGGAAGGGTCGGCACTGATACAAATTGGGAATACCAAGGTGCTGTGTGCCGCTTCGGTGGAAGAGGGGGTGCCCTTCTGGATGAAAGGCGAGCAGCGTGGCTGGATAACCGCAGAGTACGCCCTGCTCCCCCGTTCAACCCACAGCAGGACTGCCAGGGAGTCTGTCCGCGGCAGGTTAAGCGGCCGTACATATGAGATTCAGAGGCTTATCGGCAGATCCCTTCGCTCTGTAGTGAATCTGGAAGACCTCGGAGAAAGGACGATCTGGCTGGACTGTGACGTGCTGCAGGCCGACGGGGGAACAAGGACGGCGGCCATTACGGGTGCATTCGTGGCTCTGGCCGATGCCCTGGATTTGCTCTGCCGTGAAGGAAAAATCGAAAAATATCCCTTGAAAGATTTTATTGCGGCCATAAGCGTGGGACAGGTGGAAGGGAATATACTGCTGGATCTCTCCTACGAAGAAGACAGTAAAGCAGACGTGGATATGAACATAGTAATGACCGGCAGGGGAGAGTTGGTGGAAATTCAGGGAACTGCTGAAAAAAAACCTTTTGGCAGGGACCAATTGGACAAATTTTTAGAGTTGGCCGAGCGGGGCATTAAAACGCTAATCGCCAGGCAGCGTGAATCCCTCGGTGAAGTCGCTGCCCGAATCGGGTCTTTTCCCGGGAGACTGCTCCTGGCTACGCACAACGAGGGGAAAGTGTCCGAACTAAAAAAAATGCTCTCCTCCCTTCCCCTGGAGATCCGCTCGCTAAAAGATTTTCCCGCGCTTCCCCAGGTGCAGGAGACAGGCAGGACATTTGAAGAGAACGCCGTTTTAAAAGCAGAAACCATAAGCCGCATAACCGGCGAGGCCGTCCTTGCTGATGATTCCGGGCTGGAAGTGGAATACCTGGATGGCAGGCCCGGAGTTTATTCGGCACGTTTTGCCGGCGAAGGAGCTACGGATGAGGAAAATAATGCACTCTTACTGAAGCTGATGGACGGAGTGCCTTCAGCGGAAAGAAAAGCGCGCTTTGTATGTGTCATGGCCCTGGCTGTTCCCGGGGAAAAAACAGTAACTGTGACGGGAACCTGCGAAGGCCTGCTGGCAGATGCACCCCGCGGCCACAACGGTTTTGGCTATGATCCTCTCTTTATTTATGAAGCAGAGGGCAAAACATTTGGAGAGATGGACCTGGAGACAAAAAGCCGTATCAGCCACCGCGGGAGGGCTTTGCAAAAAATGAAGGAGGTAATAAGCAGGGAGTTGAGGGGCAGTTGAGAGGTATTGAATTTATCAGGGCCATGTGTTACAATTAGTGGCACGGGAGCATTCCCGCTTCGGGGCGTGGCGCAGCTTGGCAGCGCGCTTGGTTTGGGACCAAGAGGCCGCGGGTTCAAATCCCGCCGCCCCGACCACTTCAAGGAGGCCTAAAAAGGCCGGTACTGCAATAGTAACTGCGACAACCAATATTATATATAGTATGCAAAACCGGGAGTTGCCTCCCGGTTAAAGGGGAAAATAGTGGATTAAGCTCTTTTTAAGAGCTTATTTTTTTCAGCCGGCCAATGTCTTAACGGCTTTTCCCGCAATATAATATTGTTCTGCATTTTGGATGTGTTTCTGAAAGGCCAGCCGCGAAATTATTTTTCCCACCAAAGGCGTAATGCATTGACAATCGTTGCAAAAAGATTTAAACTATTCTCGCTATGTTAACTGCTGCCAGGTCAGCCAGCTTGCCTCCTGGGTGACGGCTCAGCAAAGCGGGCATCGAAATGTCCGCCTCTTAAGAATGGGTTTTATTTGACGTTTACGGTTATTGGGGTCGAAGTTGGATATCTGGTAATATAGTGATCTCATCTTTATAAATTGTCCCCAAATAGGATGGCTTGAGCTAGCTGTTTTGGTGAAGCGGTTATTTTTCTCAAGGAGGTAAAATGATCATGAAACGGCGTTTCCTTAGTTTGGCGGTTTTAGAATTGACCATGGCCGCCGTACTGATTGTGTTCGGGATAACGGAGACAGCTGTCGGTGCCGCTGTTCAGGTTGTCCCCCCGAATCTTGCCAAGCCGAAGTGGGAATCGGATATTACAGATACAAGTATACGGCTCTCCTGGAGTGCACCGCTCAATGCAAGTCAATGCATTGTTCAACGCAAATCTTACGGTGGCGAATACGAGGCTGTAACGGTCCTGGGCGCCGGCGCGACAAGCTACACGGATACGGGGTTGAAGAACGGCACGACCTACTACTACAGGATCTTGACGCCGGGTATTAGTGGTGGAATCGCGGTCTTCCAACGAAGTGGAGGCCCGGACAAAGATGCCTGGCCCCACGAACCTGAGTGCCACCGTGGATCCTTCCGGAGAGATTATCCTTACCTGGAAGGACAACTGTAACAGCGAGGATTTATGGATTATCCAGTATACCGGCCCGGATGGAAAGATGGACTCTTTAAAAATGGTCAGCACCACGAGTGAGCAGGTAGGAGAGGAGCTAAAATACAACTTCGGCAAAGGCGAACCCGGGCAAACCTACCTTTTTTGGGTCTGGTGCCATAGAACTGAAGATTATAAGAACTATCTTGGAGAAAAATCCGTAAAGGCTACTGTGACAGTTCCAGGCTTACCGATTGTCGGCAAGGTGATTACAGACTTGGTGGAAGCTATGGACAAGGTCAAGCCTGAGGCACCCTCCGGACTTACGGCAACGGCGGTATCCGGTTCCGCGGTGACTTTGTTGTGGACCGACAACTCCGGCAACGAAGATGGATTTAAAGTCGAAAGAAAGGCAGGCAGCGGGAGCTTTGAGGAGGTGGCTACTGCTGGTGCTGACAGTACATCGTATACGGACACTGGCCTGCCACCCGGGACCACCTATCACTATAGGGTGGCGGCTTACAACAATCGCGGAAGCTCCGATTATTCCAATGAGGCTAGCGTTAACACCCCCGGGGATACGCCAACAACCGGGCAAATAGAGATTATTTTTTATGTGAATAATAAGACATATTTGGTCAACGGTCAGTCAAAAGTGATGGATGCACCAACGGTAATCATGGAAAGCAGAACACTTTTGCCAATCAGGTACGTCGCCGAGCCGCTGGGGGCTGCAGTGAAGTGGGACCCTGGCGCGGAGAAAGTGACGGTTTCTCTGGATTGGAAGTATATTGAACTCTGGATTGGAAGCAATGTAGCAGCCGTTAACGGGCAGAACATTTTCGTCGATCCTACGAACCCGAAGGTCACCCCAATGATCCTGCCGCCGGGTAGGACGATGCTGCCGCTGCGGTTCATCGCCGAAAACCTTGGATGTCAGGTGGACTGGGACGGTACAGCAAACATGGCGAAAGTAACCTATCCGAAGCCTTAGCTGTTAACAGCCGGCAAGATACCATTTCTTCTGGCAGGGCGGGGAACAACCCGCCTTCCCTTTTGTTTATTGACTCCCTTGCTAAAACAATGTATAGGGATGTATTGGCCTATTACAGAAAATCTTAAGTTTTACCTGCGCTGTTCCGGAGCCCTGGCAATAGCCGGTGTACTGCGTAGCTTGAGTTATGAATTTCATTCATTACTGAGGTTATGATATAAAAAATTGTGAACCACCCAAGCCGTTCAGTCCGCAGATGCTGGCCAATTTTATCGAACGTATCAGCCCGCAAGAGGTAGAAACCTTTTTCAACAACGTAGTAAATGCCCTGGCTAGATTTGGTGTCTTTCCCAAAGAGCTTACCGCCATTATGCCATGGTTCAGACCTTGAAACCACGGAGCAGTACGAAGGCTGTGGCAGAGTCCGCCGTGATAAAGAAGTAAACGGTAAAACAGTTGAAGTCACTATTTTTGGTTTTAAAATTATCGCCGTGATGGATCTTCATACCCAGATTCCCCTGGCGGTAAAGGTGGTAAAAATCAGTGAGCGTGAAACAAATTACACCATTGCACTTTTAAAACAGGCTAAAAGAAACTTAGGCGATTACAGCCAAATTACCCATCTTGTC
>DLUO01000045.1:3246-4737 GCA_003444595.1 Bacillota bacterium | reverse complement strand
CTTGCGCCCTATATCGAACAATACGGCTTAAGCGAAATATTATTCCTTTATAACTCCCTTTCTTTTGGCGAAGATCCTTCACTGCGTAAATTAGGAACATGGGGAGAATCTTGACTTTACCGGATTGGTTTAGTAAAATTCATCAAAAGAGGCAGGTAAATGAAGCAAGCCCGGACACTCTATAATTGCAGGCGTGTTTTTCGGGCTTGCGCTGATAGTTAGCTTATGTTATAGGTAAGATTACCAGACTTTAGGGGGCATGCCCCGTGTTCACCAGTTTCCTTTATGAATTAAAGAGGTCAGGGGTTCCGGTTTCTCTGACTGAATGGATGACTCTGATGGAAGCCCTCAACAAAGGCCTGGCTTATTCGAGTTTAAGTAGTTTTTATTATCTCGCCCGGGCGGTGCTGGTAAAGAGCGAGACACATTTTGACAATTATGACCAGGCCTTCTACAATTATTTTAACGCTCTGGAAACCCCCGAAGAAGCTTTTAAGGAAGCTTTGTACTTACTGGGAGAGCAACAGTTCGATTGGTCTATACCAACGGAAGAGCATCAGTTGGAGGATCCTAATCAAACAAAAACTCCCTTCAATAAGGAAAAAATCAGCTCACCGGGTGTGGAACAGAAGCCTTATTCGCCGGACATTGGCAAAGGAGGCTCAGGCGGAGCAAAATCCGGACAAGGAGGCCACAACATTAGAGGGGGAGTACGTGTTGGCGGGAAACCGATGGGTGGATCGGCTGTTAAAGTGGCAGGCGGGCGCCTTTACCGGGGATACCGGAGCGATGAAATAATCGGGGTAAGAAGATTTGAGGCTGCTTTGCGGGTCTTGCGCCAGTTGGCCTACGATGAGGGCCCGAAAGATGAATTCGACCTGGAGGGCACTATAGATGCTACCTGCCGGAATGCCGGCAAGCTGAAAATTGTTTGGGACCGACGGCGTAAAAACAAGATGAAGCTATTGCTTGTAATGGACTCCGGCGGTTCCATGGACAGTTATATTAATCTTTGCAGCAAGTTGTTCACTGCCGTTAAGCGTTCGACCAATTTTTTTAAAGAGCTTAAGTTTTATTATTTTCATAATTGTATCTATGAAGACATTTATGTTAAACCGGCTTGTATTGATGTCAACGCTATAAAAACGCATGATTTTTTACAAGAGCACGATTCTGATTACCGTCTCATTATTGTAGGCGACGCCAGCATGGCACCTTCTGAACTTACCGAAGTAGGCGGGGCTATTGATATAGATCATAATAATGCTGAACCGGGGTTGGTCTGGTTAGAGCGTGTTATCAGACATTTTGATCATGCAGTCTGGATTAACCCCATTCCTGCCTGGGCATGGGATGAACGTTTTAACTATAGGGCACAGAGCATTGCTATGATCCGCAATCTTATTCCGATGTATGAACTGACTATTGAAGGGCTGTCGCAGGCGGTAAAAAAGCTAAAAGTTCGCTATTAAAAGTGTTCACTCCTCCGCC
>DLUO01000045.1:749-2995 GCA_003444595.1 Bacillota bacterium | reverse complement strand
TGGAGGTTTATGCTATGCGTTACACGCCGAAAGCTGAGCTGGAACAGAGAATCGCTAAATTGCAAGAGGGTTTGCGGCAGGGCGGTATAGAAGGAGCAGTAATTGTTCAGAATGCCGATCTTTTTTATTTTACCGGGACTATACAGCGTTCTCACCTTTTTGTGCCGTCAGAGGGCAAGCCGCTGCTGCTGGTCAAGAAAAATTTGGAACGGGCGCAAGAAGAGTCATCTTTGGATATGATCATCCCTGTGGACAGTCTGAAGGAAATAAAGACAATTTTACAATCCCATGGTTACGGCCCCTTTAAAAACCTTGGTTTTGAAATGGATGTGCTGCCGGCAAACCGATATTTACGTTATCAGAAGCTCTTTGCACCGGCGGAAATCGTTGATATCAGTCCGTTAATACGCGCGGTGCGGATGGTTAAGTCACCTTATGAGCTGGAAATTCTTAGGGATGTTGCCAAACTCCACCATGAAATTTACTTCCTGGTTAAAGATAACCTGCGGGAAGGTATCTCCGAGCTCGAGCTGTCGGCGATCATAGCGGCGGCTTCACGAGAGAAGGGGCACTCCGGTTTAATGAGAGTGCGGGCCTTTAATGAGGAACTGTTTTATATTCACTTATTATCCGGCCGGAATACGGTTCCCAGCTATTTTGACGGCTCTGTTGGGGGAAAAGGGGTCAGCCCCGCGTTTGCAGAGGGTTCCTGCGATAAACCGATTGGCAGAAACGAGCCGGTGCTGGTAGACTTTGATTTCGTTTATGACGGGTATATGCTGGATCAGACGAGAGTATTTTGCTTGGGGAGGCTGCCTGAGCACCTGGTCCTGGCCCATGCAGCAGCGGTTGATATCTTGAAGGAATTGGAGAAAATGGCCAAACCGGGTGTGCCATGCGAAAAGCTATACCACCATGCCATGGAGTTGGCTAGAGATAGCGGGTATGGAAAACACTTTTTGGGGTTCCCTGATCAGGTTAAATTTGTCGGTCACGGTGTTGGCATAGAGTTGGACGAGCTTCCGGTAATTGCTCACGGATTCAGTACTCCGCTCGAAGAAGGAATGGTTTTCGCCCTGGAGCCGAAATTTGTCTTTCCTGACGGTGCCGTGGGGGTGGAAAACACCTACCTGGTAACAAAGGACGGGCTGGAAAAGTTGACTGTTTTTGAGGAGGGTATCATTTACGTATAACAGATATTTCCAATAGCCCCGTTAAGAAACGGCTGGAATTTTTATAGTATAATGTAATATACCGGATAAGCCCTTGTCCCTATTACAATTAATAGCACTATTTATAGCAAGGAGGATAAGGAAAGTAAAATGAACGTGCTATGGAATGAAGTTATTAGCCGGGCAGAGAGCGAAGAGAGAACTTATCTGATGGAGCATGAGTGTAAAGAACTTTTACTAAGGAGAGGGATACCGACCAACAGCACTTTTGTTGCCCAAAGCGTAGATGAGGCTGTAGAATTAAGCGACAAGATTGGCTATCCGGTAGTATTAAAGGTTTTGTCTCCAGAGGTTGTACACAAATCAGATCAGGGTGGAGTGAAACTAAATTTAAAAAATGCTGCTGAGGTAGAGTCAGCTTACAAAGAGATTATCACGGCGTTCGCAGATAAGAAATTGATCGGTGTGACTGTGCAAGAGATGGTTAAACCCGGCCTGGAGGCCATTGTAGGAGTAAGCCGGGACCCGGCTTTTGGCCCGGTTTTAATGTTTGGGCTGGGTGGAGTTTTCGTAGAGGTGCTTAAAGACGTCTCTTTCAAGATCCTGCCTGTCACAGAGGCGGATATTGAAGAGATGATTAAAGAGCTCCGGGGCTATAAACTGCTTCAGGGACACAGGGGA
The DNA here is from genome assembly GCA_003444595.1 of Bacillota bacterium. GTDB lineage: Bacteria > Bacillota > Dethiobacteria > DTU022 > UBA8154 > UBA9862. The sequence goes on along the minus strand of DLUO01000045.1, from coordinate 1,142 downwards.
GAAGCCGTGGATATTCCGGCCTTAAAGGAGCTTCTTCTCAAAGTGTCCGACATGGTAATGGAAAACCCTGAGATAAGCGAGCTTGATCTTAACCCCGTTTTTCTTTATCCAAAAGGAGCTATGGCCGTTGATGCCCGCATTTTTCTCCGGAAGCCGGAAACGGTAGAAAGCCTGCAAACATACCGTAAAAAGGACGAAAGCAGCCTGCAGAAACTTTTTTATCCGGGCAGTATAGCTGTTTTAGGCGCATCGGATACACCCGGGAAGCTGGGCTGGAACGTTTTTCACAATTTGTTGTATCATCGGTTTGCGGGCAAGCTCTACCCGGTCAACATCAAAGCAAAGACGGTTCAGGGAGTTCCCGCAGTTTCCAGTATTGGTGAAATAGAAGAA
>DLUO01000045.1:0-553 GCA_003444595.1 Bacillota bacterium | reverse complement strand
GGGAATCAAAATGATTATCATCGAATCGGCGGGATTTGCCGAAACCGGTGAGAGCGGGAAGGGTGTCGAAAAAGAGCTCCGACAGCTGGCGGAAAAGTACAACTGCAGGTTCGTGGGGCCGAACTGTTCCGGAATTATCAACACCCACCATAACGTGGTTCAATCTATCGGCGTGGTCGGTGACCTGCGCAAGGGAAATATCGGGTTGGTTGCCCAGGCAGGAGTCTATGCCGCCGGAATGCTCTGGGGAGTGCGGCATATCATGGACTTTGCCGTTGTGGCTACCATCGGCAATAAAGCTGATATCAACGAAACCGATATTCTGGAGTACCTCGGAGAAGACGACCATGTCAAGGTAATATGCATGTACCTGGAGGATGTGAAAACCGGGCGAAGGTTCATTGACGTAGCCCGGCGCATAACAGCAGAAAAGCCCGTTATCGTGTTGAAATCCGGGCGTACGGAAGCCGGGAAAAAGGCAGTTTCTTCACATACGGCTTCCCTTGCGGGCAACGACATAATTTACGATGCCGCCTTGACGCATGCAGGTACC
>DLUO01000139.1 GCA_003444595.1 Bacillota bacterium | reverse complement strand
CTTATAATCCTTATGTTGTCCCTCTCTCCCCAACGGAAAAAGAGGAGAAGAAGGCTTCCGGCCCTGCCACCTTTGGAGATCTTTTTCAGGAAGCGCTGCAGAAGGTAAACCGGCAGCAGCTTGAGGCAGAAGAAGCTTTGCAGGGGCTGATCTCAGGTGAGGTGGAGGACCTGCACCAGGTGATGATCGCGGGTGAAAAGGCCCGGCTTTCCCTGCAGCTAACCGTTCAGTTGACCAACAAGGTAATAGAGGCTTACAAAGAAATTACCCGCATGCAGATTTAGCGGCTCATTGCTTGTTTGGCGTTTTATGGATCAGCGGAAAACTTTGGGCCTCGCCTTGACGCGGGGTTAACCTTTAGTTAAATTTCCATAAGAGGTGCGATTGTGGCTGATAATGAACAAGGTGGAATGACAGACAGTCTTCTGGGGAGATGGCGGGAGTTGTCCCGTCCCCGGCAGGTAGTTATCATTATTGTTTCCGCCGCGGCGCTGGCTTTTTTACTGCTTATGTTCCAGTATCTGTCTCAACCGAAGTATGTAGCTCTTTACAGCAACCTTGATCCGGTTGAGGCTTCCCCCCTAGTACAGTATTTGCGAGAGAAGGGAGTTCCCTACCGCCTGGACGATTTCGGCGGTACCATTAAGGTGCCCCAAGACAGGGCTGATGAGCTGCGCATTGAGATGGCAGGGCAGGGGATGCCCTTTGCCCAGGGCCTGGGTTTTGAAATATTTGACGAAGATTCTCTTGGCATGACCAGTTTTGAGCGCCAGGTAAAGATGCAGCGTGCTCTTCAGGAAGAGCTCCGGCGGACGATTACTTCTCTTGATGCCGTCATGCAGGCCAGGGTACACCTGGTTCTTCCCGAGCCCAGTGTTTTCATGAGGGAGAGTAGCGAGCCCTCGGCGGCCGTGTACCTGAAGTTGAACCCCTTTGTTGCTCTTAAACAGGAGCAGATAAGGGGCATTGTCTTTTTGGTGGCCTCCAGTGTGGAGAACTTGCAGCCGGAAAACGTTATCATTATTGATTCTCAGGGCAATATTCTCTACGATGCCGTTACCTCCACGGACCCGTTAATAGCTGTGGCTGATTCCGCTCTCAAACAGTTGGAGGTAAAGCGCAGCTTTGAAATGGAGCTGGAGAACAGGGTTCAGGGCATGCTGGAAAGAGTGTTCGGCCCCGGGCGAGCCCTGGCCCTGGTTACAGCGGAGTTGGATTTTGATTCCCAGGAGACAACGGTTATCACCTACGACGAGAGCGGAGTCCCCCGCAGTTCCCATCTTCTGGAGGAAAGCTTTGAAGGGGAAGGGCCGGTCATGGAGGAAGTAGGCGAGTCCAATTATCCCGGTTATGTGGGCGTTACCCCTGGAGGCGAAAGCAGCTTTGAGCGCCGGGAGGAAACTATAAACTATGAGATTGGCGAAAGCAAACAGACAACCTTGACGGCTCCCGGGAAGGTGATACGCATGCATACCTCCGTGGTAATTGATAACGGGGAGAACTTTTTGGGGGCGGATGTGATTCAACAGGTAAATAATCTTGTTTCTGCTGCGATTGGCTTTGATGCGGAGCGGGGAGATCTCATCAGCGTGGAGAGCATGAGCTTTGACCGGTCTTTTGAAGAGAAAATGGACACGGCCCTGGCCGAAATGGAGCAGCAGCAGCGCCGTGAACAGTTAATACGTCAGGCGGTACTGGGGGGCGCTGTCCTGGTAGCTTTTGTTCTATTTATGCTGCTCTGGAGAAGACGGCGCCGTCTGCAAAGCGAGGAAGAAGAAGCGATTCCTGCAGATCGGAGGCCCTCTCTGGAGCAGCTTTTAGCCTTGGAGGAGAAAGAGGATTATTTACCGGAAATGTCCCTGGAGAGTTCTCCCCAGGTTCGTGCTAGAAAAATGGTCGAAACACATCCCGAGGTAGCTGTATCGGTCCTGCGATCCTGGATGGTAGAAGAATAGAATAAAGTTTGAAAAATGTCAAAGGAGGACTTTCCTTGCCCAGAGGGGAAACACTGAGCGGCAAAAAAAAGGCGGCAATACTACTCCTGGCAATGGGGCCGGATATTTCTTCCCGCCTCCTGAAACATTTTTCCGAGCAGGAAATTGAAACCATTACCATGGAAATTGCCAACTTGAACCGGGTTGATAAAGATACGCGCGATGAAGTTCTGGATGAGTTCCTGCTTATCGCACAGGCACAGAAGTATATGCTCGAAGGCGGGGTTGACTATGCCCGTGAAATCCTGGAGAAGACTCTGGGGCATCACAAGGCTATGGAAATTATCAAACGCCTCAAGGAACAGGTTAAAGTCAAGCCTTTTACTTTTGTACGCCATACCGATCCCAAGCAGCTTGTCAATATGATCAGCCGGGAACACCCCCAGACTATCGCCCTGATTCTTTCTTATCTTGATTCACAGCAGGCAGCCATTGTACTTTCCGAACTTCCGGGAGAAATGCGTTCCGAAATAGCCCGGCGCATAGCTTTAATGGACCGCACTTCCCCTGAAATCTTAAAGGAAGTGGAAAAGGTGCTGCGGGAAAAGCTCTCTACCGTTGTCCAGCAGGATTTTACCCAGGCGGGCGGGATAGATACGCTGGTCAATATTCTTAACCGTGTGGATCGCGGCACAGAAAAGCTCATCCTGGAAGAGCTGGAGAAGGAGGATGCCGAGCTGACGGATGAGATCAGGCAGCGCATGTTTATCTTCGAGGATATCATTACCCTTGATGATGCCTCGATCCAGCGTGTGATTCGTGAGGTGGACAGCAAGGACCTGGCCAAAGCCCTCAAGGGATCCAGCGAGGAAGTCAAGGAGCGTATTTTCCGCAATATTTCCAAGCGTGCTGCAGAGATGCTGAGAGAGGATCTTGAGTTTATGGGCCCTGTAAGGCTGCGTGAAGTCGAGGAAGCCCAGCAGAAAATCGTCGCTATTATCAGGCGCCTGGATGAGGCCGGCGAAATCATTATTTCAAGGGGCGGTGAAGATGCTATTATCGTCTAAAATACTGCGCGGCCTCGATATAAAGGGCTGGAGAACCTATT
>DLUO01000164.1 GCA_003444595.1 Bacillota bacterium | reverse complement strand
GGCTATTACCGGTTATTCCCAGGAAGAGGCCGGATCTGATCCCTCTTACTGGTTGACCCTGGTGGCTAAAAAAGACCGGGCAAAATTAAAAACCCTGCTGCGAAAAGTACAACAAGGGGATGTTCCCACAGGGCCCTGGCATATCCGCTGGCTTCACAAAAACGGAAATATTGTCAGCACAGAGATATGGTTTTTCCCGATCTTTCAGGAAAAAAGCGCTCTGGCCGGTATAGAAGCAATAGCCCGGGATACTACCGTCAGGGACAGATTGGAGGAAGAGCTTAAGTTACGCAACCAGGAGCTGGAGATTCTCAATCAGATAGCCTTCTCCGAAGAGGCGACCTTGAGCATAAAAGATTTCCTATCTTTTTCGCTGGAAATGCTGCTTGCTTTCAGCGGGGCCGGCGAAGGGGGTATTTATTTAGTGGAAGAGCAGGGGCCTGTTTTAATAACCCGGAGTGAAGGTTTTGTTGAGCCCCTGGCTGAGAAGATTGTCTCGGAACATGGCGGGGTAAGCGCAGGAGATTTCATTAAGACGGGCGAGACCGGAAGGGCGGGAGAAGAGTGGATGCTGCTGCCCATTATGGAGTTGCAGAAGACCAGTGGTTTTTGTTTGCTGTTCAAGGAAGAAGAGTCCTCATCCGGTGAGTCCGACCTGCATCTCTTAAAGGCTGCTTTAAACGGTATCAGCGTGGCCTTGACACGTAAAAAAATGGAGGAATCGCTGCGCCTTTCCGAAGAGAAATACAAAGAGATAGTGCAAAGCGTCAATGAAGGCTTTTTCGAAATGGATAGCAAGGGGAAGATAACTTTTTTTAACGACTCTCTGTGCAGCATCCTCGGTTATTCCCGAAAAGAGTTGGAAGAAACGGGATGCGGGGAAGCCTGCCTGAATACGGAAGTGCTGCTGAAAGCCAGAGACAGGGTTTTAAAGACCGGGAACCCGGAAAATGGTATAGTCTTCCCTGTCAAACACAGAGAAAAAGGAGAGATATTTCTGGAGATCTCTTTATCTCCTATTAAAATACAGGGCGGTTTTATCCGGGGCTGCAGAGGCTTGGTTCAGGACATTACCGAACGTAAAAAAGCGGAGGACAGTTTAAAATATTTCAGCACCCACGATTACCTGACCGGGTTATACAACCGCGCTTTCTTTGAAGAGGAAATGAAACGTCTGGAAACCCTGGATCTTTTTCCTGTTACCATCATAGCCTGCGATGTCGACGGCTTAAAAATAATTAACGATACACTTGGACATGAAAAAGGGGACGAGCTTTTGCGCTCTGCGGCTGCGGTTTTAAAACAAACGTTCTCCTCGGGTGAGGCTACCGTCGCCAGGATCGGGGGTGATGAATTTGCCGTTCTGCTGCCGGGCGTATCCTGTGAAGAAACACAGAAAACGCTGCAGCACGTTCAAACTCTTGTGAAAGAATATAACGCCGGCTCTTCCGGGATTCCCCTGAGCATTTCGCTGGGCGCAGCTACCGGCCGGGCCGGCGAACCCCTTTCCAGCCTTTACCGGCAGGCTGATACCAATATGTACAGAAATAAGCTGAACCGGAGCGCGGAGGTGCGTCACAACATTGTCCAGGCGCTAATGACGGCGCTGGCGGAGAAGGATTTTATCTACGGGGGGCATGCCCACAGGCTGCAAGAGTTGGTGACAATGCTCGGAACGGCACTTAACCTTAAACATCATGAAATGAATAACCTGAATTTGTTGGCGCAGGTCCACGATATAGGAAAAGTAGGGGTGCCGGATAATATTTTGCTAAAGCCCGGCAGATTAACTCCAGATGAGTGGGAAGCTGTAAAAAGGCACTGTGAGATAGGTTACCGTATTGCCTGCTCTGCACCGGAGCTCTCATCTGTAGCTGAGCTTATCCTGCATCATCATGAATGGTGGAACGGCAACGGTTATCCTCAGGGGTTGGAAGGTGAAGAAATACATATTTGCTGTCGTATCCTGGCCATAGCGGATGCTTATGATGCCATGGTCAGCGGAAGGCCTTACCAGGTCCCCCGCACTCCTGAAGAAGCGCTGGAGGAGTTGGAGAAATTCAAAGGAATTCAATTTGATCCTTACCTGGTAGATGTTTTTGTTGAATTAATGTCCAAACGTAACAGTTGATAACCTAACCCGGACGAACCAACTCCATAAAAGCCGGATTTCCAAACGACCCACTGTTTGAAAAAGTCTTGCCAAACATATGCAAGAGTTAAGAATTAAGGCCTAAATACAAAATTCATGTCAAAAGTTTGCGCTTTTGACCCGCAATTATCCTATTCTTGGTTTATCTTTGCTCCTCTTCATCATCCTGAACCGCCCCAATGCCCTGTTGTAAATAGTCGTCCCGCAACCTGTGATAGGTTTCGGAAGCAATATTAATATACCATTGGGATGTTCCGGAAATTTCTTTTTTTATCTGGGCGGGAACCCCTGCTGCCAGGTGTCCCGGAGGAATCACCATGTTGTCGCTTACCACGCTGCCGGCGGCAATAATGGCCCCGTCTCCCACCTTGGCAAAATCAAGGACTACGGCATTGATACCCACGATTGCGCCCCTGCCGATGGTGCAATCATGTAAAATGGCGCCGTGGCCTATAGTGGCATTTTCTCCGATTACGGCCTGACTGCCGGGAAGCTTAAGGTGGACTACGGTGTTATCCTGGACGTTAGCCCCTGCTTTGACGATAATGGAGCCAATGTCTCCCCTTAAAACTGCGCCAAACCATATGCTTGCGCCTTCTTCAACGGTTACATCGCCTATTAGTACGGCAGTGGGTGCTATAAAAGTCCCCTTGGCCACACGCGGTTTTTTCCCTTTGTAAGGTACTGCGATCATTTTACTGCTGCCATTACCCCCCGGTGAATGGCTTGGCCTCCTTTCGCAGATACTGCTGTCAGGATTTGGTTATTATACAGGCAGACAACGTTGCCGGCCGGTTACTTTATCTCTTTTTCTTTATATTCGCCCCGCTTTCTTCCA
>DLUO01000092.1:415-3935 GCA_003444595.1 Bacillota bacterium | reverse complement strand
AGATGTGTATAAGAGACAGGTTTTGTCTGGGTCAAATCAGAAAAAGGAAACGGAATAACGACAACGTCGCCTCTTACAAATCGTTCCAAGCTTCGTCCTCCTCGGGTTTTAACCAATCCTTTTGCAGCGAAGATTCGCTTAGTAAAGCTAGGTTATATTTTTCTTTTGCTGCTTTGCTTTTCAGGTATTGAATATAGTTAAAAAGCTCGTCTTTTAAGTTTTCCGGTAATTTTTCAATTTCCTTAAAAAGAAGATCGTTATTCAAGTAAATACACACTCCTATTTAACAACTTTAAACATATTTTATCAGATTTATAGGTTTAAATCTATCTGAATATACCGTTTTGTTTAACCCTAAAAAAAGAGGATGCCCACAAGTGGATAATATGGGCATCCTCGACAAGTAAGCTTAAGCTGGAGCCGGCAAGAGGACTCGAACCCCCAACAGGCGGATTACGATTCCGCTGCTCTACCAATTGAGCTATGCCGGCATGCAAAGCTAAAGCAAAATTATTATAACATAAATGTCTATAAAATCAAGGTCATGCCCGCTAAGATCCACTAAGATTTTACTCATAGTCCTCCAAAATCTTGTGCGCTCTGCTGTGTTTTTTTAACCGGCTGTGATTAGAACATCCCAGAATAAATGTTTAATTACAATTATGAACAACGCCGCTCCCAGTGCGAGCAATGCCGCTTTTTTAAAGAGAGCAGTTGCAGCAGGGAGATCTTCGCAGCGGGGTGCCCTGCCCATTTCGTTGAGGATGGGGCGGTTCTTTTTTTGTCCCTGGTGAAAATCAACGCCGCCCAGGCGGATGCCCAGGACCCCGGCTGCAGCTGCTTCAGGCCAGGCGCTGTTGGGGCTTTCATGTTTGTTCTTATCCTTAAGGAGTGTCCTCCAGCCCTGTTTCCAGTCATGGCCGCTTAATCTACCCGCTAATATAACAATAAAGGCCGTCAGGCGGGCCGGTATATAATTCAAGAGGTCGTCGAGACGGGCTGCGGCCCATCCGAAGTAGTAATAGCGTGACGTTTTATAACCGAGCATGGAGTCAAGGGTACTGGCTGCCTTGTAGAAAACCGCCAATGCGGGGCCTCCCAGTGCGGCATAAAAAAGGGGAGCTACCACTCCGTCGGCAGTGTTCTCGAAAAGGCTCTCTAAAGCCGCTCTGGCAATCCCTTGTTCGCTGAGGTTGCCAGTGTCACGGCTGACAATCAGAGCGACCTTTTCCCTGGCAAGCTCCAGATCTTTTTGCTTCAGGGCTTCCTGCACCTTTTGGACATGGAGTATCATATCTTTTACGGCGATAACGGTGTAGAAAAGGTATGTGGAAAGGAGAAAGCCTAAAAAGGGGTAGAGGCGGCAGGCGGCCTTGACGGCGAAAAAAGTCAGTATTGCACTGCCTCCGGCGACCAGGATGACGACTGCTGCTCCGGCAAACCTTTCCGCTCCTGCTCTTTGGAAGTAGCGACGCATAAAGCGCTCTAAAGCAGCAATAGCTTTGCCCATAAGCCTTACCGGATGAGGCAGCCGGCTCGGATCGCCGACGAGAAGGTCAAATCCGTATGCCAGGAGAATAGCCAGAAATTGAAGCGGAAATTGTTCCATTAAATTTACATCCCCCAGTTAATCCATATATTCCCGGCTATTTCTCCCTCCGGGTGCCAATCACCAACATTCTGGCCGGTCTGCTCTAAGAGTTTCTTTAAGTGAGACCAGCTGGGATTTGAATCAATGATATCGTAACACCGGGCTTGTTTAACGTCAAGCTACAAAAAGCGCAGGCAATTGCAGGCAGAAAATCTGGTAGATTGGCGATGCTTGGAAAGTTGCAGGAGATAATTTGCAGGAGATATAACCGAAACCAGGAGCTAGTTTAAGAATCCCAGGGGCTCTTGCTGTGAGTAAAGTTTTAGCGGGTGTCTTGGCGGGTGCAGGAGCAAAAAACTGCTTTTAAAGCAGGGCTCGTATCTTTCTTGTTTTTCTTATCTTTCTTGTCTTTAGGTTAATTGATGTGTATAATGTGTACACTGTATTCCTGAACGTATATTCAGGGACGGTTATAAACAGCTCCAGATTAGCTTGAGATTAGGCCAGATTAGCTCCGGATTAGAGAGGTTAGAAAAAGATGCCGGCAAAGTGCATTATGATCCAAGGTACTTCTTCTAATGTAGGCAAAAGCCTCCTGGTTACCGGTCTCTGCCGCCTTCTTTACCGCAGAGGCCTTAGGGTGGCTCCCTTTAAATCTCAGAATATGGCCTTGAATTCCTATGTTACGGCAGACGGCTTTGAAATCGGCAGGGCACAGGGTATTCAGGCCGAAGCAGCCGGGATAAAAGCTACTGCAGAATTGAATCCTATCCTGCTGAAGCCCAAGGAAAATATGACGGCGCAGGTTATTGTTATGGGCCGGCCTTACGACGATATGAGTGCCAGGAGCTACCGGGACGACTTTGTCCCCCGTGCCCTGGAAATTGTTAAGGATGCTCTTTGGAAGCTCCGCTCCGACTACCAGGTGATTGTGATTGAAGGAGCGGGAAGCCCCGCTGAGGTTAATCTGAGAGAAAGAGATATCGCCAACATGGAAATCGCCCTTCTGGCGGAAGCTCCTGTTCTCCTGGTTGCTGATATAGATCGTGGCGGGGCCTTCGCCTCCCTGATCGGGACCATGGAACTTCTGGCGCCCCGGGAAAGAGCTCTGGTATCCGGCTTTATAATTAACAAGTTCAGGGGCGATCTCGGGCTCTTGAAACCCGGGCTGGACTTTTTGGAAAAGCGTACAGGGCTGCCGGTGCTCGGCGTGGTACCGTTTATCAAGGATCACGGTATCGAAGAGGAAGACTCCGTAGCTCTAATGGATAGAGAAGAGAAAAAAGGTATTGAAGGCCTGCTGGATATCGCCGTGATTAGGGTGCCGTATATCTCCAATTACACTGATTTTGCCCCGCTGGAGGCGGAAGCGGATGTAAAGCTGCGCTATACTGACCGGCCTGCCAAGCTGGGTACCCCTGATGCTATTATACTTCCCGGAACTAAAAATACTACTGCTGATCTGCACTTCTTATATTCATCGGGACTGGCGGACCATATTTTAAAGCTGCATGCCGGAGGGGTACCTGTGGTGGGCATCTGCGGTGGTTTCCAGATGCTTGGGGAAGAGTTGTCCGATCCGGAGGGAATAGAGAGTCGTAACCTTGCTGGGACCAGAGGCCTTGGGCTTCTACCGTTCAGCACTGTGTTTGATTCTCGAAAAATAACCAGGCAGGTAAGGGCGAAGGTTTCGCTGCACAGTGCCTGGGGGGAGATGGCCGGTTTGGAGCTGGAAGGGTATGAAATCAGGTATGGTAGAAGCCGCATGCTGAAAGATCTCCCCTCTATTGTGGTTTTGGCCGGAGGGGAAGAAGAGTTAATTGGAGCAGTTTCTCCGGGGGGGAATGTTTTCGGTACTTACTTGCACGACCTTTTTTATAACGACCTTTTCCGCCGGCGCTGGCTGAATGCCCTGCGTGCCCGCCGGGG
>DLUO01000092.1:0-156 GCA_003444595.1 Bacillota bacterium | reverse complement strand
CGGATCAGGGTGCCGGGAGACAAATCAATTTCTCACCGGGCTCTGCTCTTTTCTTCTCTGACAGAGGGCAGCGTGGAAATTGAGGGACTCCTTGAGGCCGGGGATACCATATCAACAATGAACTGTTTAAAAGCGCTGGGAGTTGAAATTGAAAAG
>DLUO01000157.1 GCA_003444595.1 Bacillota bacterium | reverse complement strand
GCTGAGCGCAATAAATTTCCCAACCAGCCTATTGGCGTAATTCCCGTAGATTCCATTTTTTCACCTATCCGAAAGGTAAATTTCAACATCGAGGATACCAGGGTGGGGCAAATTACTGATTATGACAGATTAACCCTCGATGTTTGGACTGACGGCAGCATAAGGGCAGATGAAGCGATTAGCCTTGGTGCAAAAATTCTCAGCAAACATTTAAGCCTCTTTATCAACCTGACAGAGAAAACAGATGAAGTAGAGATTGCCAGCGAAGACGGTGAAAACGATAAGGAAAAGATCCTGGAGATGACCATTGAGGAGTTGGATCTTTCTGTCCGCTCATATAATTGTTTGAAAAGGGCTGGAATTAATACTGTGGAAGAACTTATCCGCAAGTCAGAAGAAGAAATGATGAAAGTACGCAATCTGGGCAAAAAATCACTCGAAGAGGTACAGAACAAGCTTAAAGAACTGGGTTTAAGCCTGCGTAAAGACACAGAGTAGAGCCCGGGTATATTTTGGGGAAAGGGGGGTAAAACCGGTTTCTGCTTCTGTGCCTGTTTTTCTTTGACAGGAACCGGTATACTAGATTATGAGTCATCGGAAATTCAGCCGGAAATCAGGCCCCAGAAGGGCTCTTTTGCGTAACATGGTCACATCTTTAATTATTGCCGAGCGTATCGTAACAACAGAGGCCAAGGCCAAAGAAGTTAACCGCCTGGCTGAAAAAATGATTACCCTGGCAAAGAAGGGGGATCTTCATGCACGTAGGCAGGCGCTGGCTTATATGATGGATGAAGATGCCGTCACCAAGTTATTTGAAAAAATTGGCCCGCGTTTTGAAGCCAGAGCCGGTGGTTATACACGGATTATCAAAAAAGGTTATCGTCAAGGAGACGGGGCTCCGCTCGTTATTCTGGAGCTGGTCTAGGGGCAGCGCGGTTAATACCGGGAGTGGAGAGTATTGAGTGCCATTATTGAACTCCAAAATGTTACCTTTGAATATCCTTCCGGCGATAACAGGCAGACAAAAGCTTTAAAAAACCTTTCTTTAACGGTTGAAGAGGGAGAATACATTGCCTTAATCGGTCCAAACGGTTCCGGCAAATCTACGCTGGCACGCCATTTAAACGCTATTTTACTGCCAACCGGCGGAATTGTAACAGTGGATGGCTTTGTTACAACGCAGGAAGAGCACCGCTGGGAAATTCGCCGCCGTGTGGGCATGGTTTTTCAAAACCCCGATAATCAAATTGTCGCTACCACGGTGGAGGAAGATGTGGCTTTTGGCCTGGAAAATTTGGGTATAGAGACCTCCATGATGGCACAGAGAGTTACCGAAGCCCTGGAGATGGTCGGCCTGCGGTCATTAAGGAACCATGCCCCTCATCTCCTCTCCGGCGGGCAGAAACAGAGACTGGCTATTGCCGGCATTATCGCCATGCGGCCGCGTTGCCTTGTTCTCGACGAACCTACAGCCATGCTCGATCCACGGGGGCGCCGTGAAGTCCTGGAAACGATCAAAAGAATGAACCATCAGGAAGGCATCACGGTAGTTCATATAACACATTTTATGGAAGAAGCGCTGGAAGCGGACAGAGTAATCGTGATGGACAGAGGGCAAATTGCGCATGCAGGACCACCGGCGGAAATATTTGGCGGTGATATAGATCTTTATGCCCTTAACCTGGAAGTTCCCGCTATTCCCCGGCTTATCCAGCTGCTTCGTTCACAGGGTATGGACATACCGGCCGGTGTTCTGAAGGTTGATGAGTTGGTGAACATTTTATGCTAATTGAAACCAGAAATCTAACGCACATCTACATGCCGGGAACGCCTTTCCAGGTGGAGGCATTAAAAGAAGTCAGCCTGGGAATCAAGCGTGGAGAATTTGTAGGTATTATCGGGGAAACCGGTTCGGGTAAATCTACTCTGGTGCAGCACTTTAACGGTCTTTTAAAACCCAATTCGGGAGAGGTTCTCTTCGAAGGGCGAAGCCTGTGGCGCGGGGATGTTGATTTGAAAAAGCTCCGCTCGCGCGTCGCCCTTTTATTTCAGTTCCCGGAGCACCAACTCTTTGAGGAGACCGTTTTTAAGGATGTGGCTTTCGGGCCCCGCAATCTGGGTCTGGAGGGGGATGAGCTGGAAGAAAGGGTCCGGTATGGCCTGGAGCTGATGGAACTTGATTACAAGACCTACAAAGATCGTTCCCCCTTCAACCTGAGCGGCGGTGAGAAAAGAAGAGTGGCTATGGCGGGAATCCTTGCCATGAGACCGGAAGTGGTTATTCTGGACGAACCTACTGCGGGGATGGACCCTGCGGGCCGGCGGCGTTTAATGGGACAGATTGAGAGGCTGCACAGGGAAGAAAACCTTACCGTTATCCTGGTAACACATAATATGGAGGAGGTCTCACGCTTGGCGGAAAGACTTTTTGTTTTTTCCAAAGGGCAGTTGGTCCTACAGGGGACACCTTCAGTAGTGTTCCAATCGGCATCATTAATCCGGGGAATAGGGCTGGACCTCCCGCCTCTGACAGATCTTCTGCACAGGCTGAAAGAATGCGGGCAAAACATCCGTACAGATCTCTTTTCCCTGGAGGAGACCGGCAGAGAAATACTGCATCATTACAGGAGGGCTTAAAGGGCGATGCGGAGTGTAACCCTGGGGCACTACCTGCCTGGTAATTCTCTTCTCCACAGGTTGGATCCGAGAATAAAGTTGTTGAGCCTGCTCATTCTTATTATCGCTCTTTTCCTGGTGAAAACATTTACCGGTTTTATTCTTTTTGCCGTCTTTATTTTAATT
>DLUO01000026.1 GCA_003444595.1 Bacillota bacterium | reverse complement strand
GTGAACTTAATGCAGAGCAATATTATTTTGTGACACACCGTGGTTCTGCTTTGCTGGGTATTGCCGGTCCCGGATCCGGTAAAACCCGCGCCCTGACTTTTCGCGTTGCGAACCTGCTCCAGGAAAACGTTCGACCGGAAAACATCTTACTGGTCACATTTACAAATAAAGCTGCCGAGGAAATGAAAACCCGCGTTAAAGAAATTATCGGTTCTCTCCCCCCGGGATTATGGGCCGGGACATTCCACAGCATAGGGGCACGAATCTTAAGGCGCCATGCCTCACTGGTCAACAGAGGGCCTAACTTCTCCATTCTGGATGAAGACGACCGGGGGGCAATGATAAAATCATCCTTGGCCGCTTTAAAATTAAAACTGCCCGCTAAAGACCAAAATCTGTTCATTAAAAAAGGGCTGTTGAGGACAATCCTAAGCTCTGCCAGGAATTCAGCACTTGACTTGGAAGACTATGTTTATACCCGCTTGCCAGAGCTGTCTCATTACCTTCCCGTTTTTAAACAGGTAGAGGAAATATATGAAGAAAAAAAGCGCTTGGCAAACGCTTTTGACTTTGACGATCTTCTGAGCGTCTGGCTGAAGTTGCTCCAGGAAAACAAGCAGATCAGGCAACGCTACCAGGAACAGTTTCAACATATTCTGGTAGACGAATACCAGGACACCAATGCCATCCAAGACCAGCTTGTCTTACTGCTGGGAGAAAACAGTTCCATCTGCCTGGTAGGAGATGACGCTCAATCAATTTACAGCTTCCGATGCGCTGAAATAGGCAACATTTTAACTTTCTCCCAGAAGAGACCTGATTGTACAGTTGTTAAGCTTGTGCAAAACTACCGCAGTGTACCTGAAATTCTGGAACTGGCCAACTACTCCATTTCCAATAACAGGCAGCAGATACCAAAAGAGCTGTTCACAGTGCGGGCCCCGGGAGAAAAGCCCTATATCTATATAGCTTCTGATAACTTCAAAGAGGCGCAATTCATTGTTCATAAAGTCTTGGAACTCTATGATGAAGGACAAAGCTTAAGCGATATTGCCGTTCTATACCGCAGCTCCTATCTGGCACAGGATGTGGAACTGGAGTTGCTGAAAAAAAATATTCCCTATATGACCTTTGGAGGTCTAAAATTTTTACAGCGTGCACATATTAAAGATATCCTGGCCTGGCTAAAAATACTGGAAAACCCCCTGGACGAAATTTCCTGGCAGCGGGTTATCCTCATGCATGAAGGGCTGGGAACAGCCACTTTCCAGCAATTATGGCAGAAAATGCGCTCTTATCCCCAACCTCTCCAGGCCGTAACCGGAGAGCAGATTTCTCCTCCCCGTGGACTTAAAGGTTGGAAATCCCTGGTAGGAACATTGCGGCAACTGGAAGACGCGGACCGGGAAAATGTCCCCTGGCTGATACAAATTATTCTCGAAAGCCATTACGGGAAATATCTTAAAGAAAAATATCCCGATGATTTTGCAGAACGGATCATGGGTATCGAAAGACTCGCGGCCTACGGATCACGCTGTGCCTCTCTCCGGGAGTTTCTAGAGTCCCTCATCCTGGAAGAAGCTCTGATCATGGAAGATTTAAAAGAAGAAAACCCGGAAAAAGAATATCTTACCCTTTCCACTATTCACAGCGCCAAAGGCAAAGAGTGGAAAACCGTTCTTCTAATCGGCCTTAATGAAGGGCGTTTCCCCACTTCGCAGGGAATTAAAAACATTGAAGAAGAAAGGCGCTTGTTTTATGTAGCGGCAACGAGGGCCAAAGATTACCTTTACCTTACCTCTTCCCGGGAAGAGTACAGGGGATGGGGAAGTTATCTCAGCGGGCCATCTTCTTTTATCAGGGAATTGCCCCCACATTGTTACCAGGTAATATTTGAAGACTACTTTTAAAAAGAACCTGCCTTTTCAGGCAGGTTCAACGGCTTAAATTAGCTTTGACATATTATTTATTACGCATCAACCTTTCCCTTTTTTCTCCTTGATAGCTTTGAGCACCTTTTCCGGGGTAATGGGTAAATCGTAGAACCTCACACCGATGGCATCGTATATCGCGTTGACAATCGCCGGAATAGTCGGTTGAACGGGGCCTTCGCCCGATTCTTTTACCCCAAAAGGAGCTGTCGGATCGTAACTGTCAACTATATTGGCATCTATTTCTGGAAGTTCCATTGGCGTCGGCACCTTATAGTCATGCAAGGAAGGATTGATAATCGTACCATCAGAATCAAGCTTAATTTCCTCGTAAAGGGCTTGCCCCATGGCAAACATGATAGATCCTTCTACCTGCCCTTCCACACTCATAGGGTTGACAGGTTGGCCGCAGTCCCCGGCTTCGGTTACCTTAATCGGCCGAATCTTGCCGGTTTCCAGGTCGATATCCACTTCCCAGATTTGACAGCTAAAGCCAAATGTCGGAGAATGCCCGATATTGGCGCCCTGCACTCTAACACCGCGGCTGAGATCGATCCCTTTTAACCTTGGTGGAGAGAAGTGACCAACGCCAGTCAGTGTACCTACGGTATCGGTATATACTTCCACGGCTTTTTCCCATTCAACGTTTTTCCTGGGTTCAAATATAGAGTAAATCCGGCGGTCTTTTATTTCCAGCTGATCGGCCCGGCAGCCCAGCATGCCGCCGGCCACTTCCTTAAGCTTTTGATTTATTTGCTCGGCTGCCTCTTTAATTGCCGCCCCTGCCGCATAGGTCACCCGGCTGGCGAAGCTGCCGAGATCGAAAGTTCCCAGTTCCGTATCGCCCGAGACAACATGCACATCTTCATAATGGATCCCCAGCGCTTCAGCAGCCATCTGGGCCATGACAGTATTGCAGCCCTGTCCGATATCGGCGGCTGCGCAGTGAACGGTCACACCTCCCTCGGTATCTACCCTGATCAGCGCTGTGGTATGCGGCTTGTAGGCCTGGTAAAGAGTGTAAGCTGTTCCGGAAATGTAGTAACCACCGGCAAGCCCGATACCTTTCCCAAAAGGTAGCTTGCCGTGTTTTTCCAGATAGCCTGATTTTTCTACCGCTGTCTGCAGGCATTTCTTGTACTCCGTATGCGGGACATAGAGATTGCTCACGCTGCGATAGCCTGATTCCACGGCGTTTTTCATCTTGAGTTCATACGGGCTGATGCCGATCATTTCAGCCATCTCGTCCAGCATGCATTCCATAGCAAACCTTGGCTGCACCCCGCCGAGACCGCGCATCGCCCCACAGGTAGGTTTGTTTGTATAAACACGCCGCACCCGGGCACGGGCATTGGGAACCTTGTAGGGGAGGTGAATCATGGACGCTGTATAGAACATCACCACTATCCCCCAACCGGAATAAGCGCCGCCGTCCAGGACATTGTCAAATTCAACGGCTTTAATGTAACCATCTTTGTCCAGGCCAATTTTCATCTTCATGTGGCACGGATGCCGGCCTTTATTGGTAGCGAACACCTCGCTGCGTTCATTGGTGATTTTAACAGGCCGGCCAATCTTTCTGGAGAGCAGGGCAGCGCAAAAATCAGTGGGGCTGGCTTCGCCCTTGCCGCCGAAACCGCCGCCGACGGCCGGTACGCTTACCCGGATCTTGCTCATCGGCATCTCCAAAACGATCGAGAGCTGGCGGTGCAGGTAATGGGGCACCTGGGTGCTCGACCACAACCGGAGCTCACCGCTTTGGGTATCGTAGCTGGCCAGGGATGTATGGGGCTCCAGAAAAGCGTGGTTGACGTAAGAAGTACGGAATTCTCTTTCCAGTACGTAAGTACACTCTGCAAATGCCTTGTCCGGGTCACCGAACAACTGCTCACCTGTGTGCAGGATATTATCCGGGGCATCTTCGTGGATACGCACTTCAGCAGCGCGTTCCATGGATTCAAAGGGGTCCAGCAGCACCGGCAGGGGCTCATATTCCACTTCGATCAAATCAAGGGCTTCCTCCGCTGTTTCTTCGTCAATAGCGGCAACAGCAGCCACTCCTTCTCCCCAGAAGCGGACTTTGCCCACAGCCAGGGCCGTCTCATTGGCCGCCTGGGGAACGATACCCCATTTGTTCGGAGCCTCATCTCCGGTAATTACCGCCAGAACTCCCGGCAACTTAAGAGCCTTGCTGTAATCAATTTTTTTAATAAGAGCATGGGCGTACGGGCTGCGTTTGATCTTACCGTAAGCCATCCGCGGCAGCACCATATCGCCTGTATAGATCGCCTCACCTTTAACCTTCAAAGGGGCATCTTTACGCGGCACGCTTCTTCCTACCTGGGTAAAATTTTTATTCATTACTTCACCCCCTCTTTAGAGATTGTCTCGCTGGCAGCAAAAATTGCCTCGATTATTTTCTTATAGCCGGTACAGCGGCAAATATTGCCGGCAATGCTGCGCTTTATTTCCATCTCGCTGGGTTTTGGATTTCTATCCAGTAGCGCTTTTGATGACAGGATCATCCCCGGGGTACAAAAACCGCACTGGACGGCTCCATAATCAACAAAAGCCTGCTGAATCGGGTGGAGTTGGCCATCTTCAGCGACTAGTCCTTCAATAGTGGTAATTTTTTTGCCCTGGCAGGCAATGGCCAAAGTTAAGCAAGAAAGGACGGGATTACCGTC
>DLUO01000029.1 GCA_003444595.1 Bacillota bacterium | reverse complement strand
CTGGAAGGTGGAAAGGTTTTGAAAAATATTGCCGTTGCCTGCAAAACTCTGCAGGATGAAATCATGTTTGTCATACGCGACCTGGGGATACGGTATCCGGTTTTATGGATTGAGTCCATGCAGCACAATAATCCCAGGCAGCTAAAAGCGTGCATTCAGCAGCAGATCAACCTCATCGGCAATGTTGACAACATCATTTTGCTGTTCGGTAATTGCGGCAATGCCATTCAGGGGCTTTCTTCCCGGGAGAGCAGTATAGTTTTTCCCAGGGTTGACGACTGTATTTCGCTGTTCCTGGGGGGGAACAGGCAAAAAAAAGAGCTGGACAGCAAGGGGAGCGCTTATTACCTTACCAGGGGCTACCTGGAGGGCGAGTCCAACATCTGGAGCGAATATCTGTATTGTGTCTCGAAATATGGTGAAGAAAAGGCGCGCAAACTGATGGGGATCATACTAAAAAACTATGAAAAGCTGAGCGTTATAGATACGGGAGCTTACGTGCTGGAAGATATACTGGAACATACCAAAGAAATAGCCGCCGCGCTGAAGCTGCGGCACACGGTTGTCCCGGGTTCTTTGCACCTTTTATATAAAGCCTTCCAGGGTAAATGGGATGAAGATTTTAATATCGTTGCTCCCGGAGAATCCATAGACTTTTACCCCCTCTAGCGAGGGAAATGAAAATGTGGCGGAATGGCGGTTCGAGGGATGGAATACCTGACTGGCATCGTGGAACGGATTACCTTTGTTAATGAGGAAAACGGTTTCACTGTTATCAAGATAAGATCCAGGGTTTTTTCAGGGCTGGTAACGGTTGTCGGCAACCTTGCGGCAGTTCATGTCGGGTCTGTCCTGCGCCTGAAAGGCGAATGGAAGCACGACAGTAAATACGGGAAGCAGTTTAGTGCCGCAGACTACAGGGAGACCCTGCCCGCTACTGCTGCCGGCATCGAGAAATACCTTGGAAGCGGGCTGATCAAGGGTATCGGCCCGGTTTACGCGCGGAGAATTGTTCAATACTTCAAAGAAGATACGCTGCGGGTTATCGAGGAGTCGCCTGATTACCTGACAAAGGTGGACGGCATCGGGCCGAAGCGGGTGGAGATAATCAAAAAGGCCTGGCAGGAGCAGAAGGAGATCAAAAACGTCATGCTTTTCCTGCAGAGCAGCGGGGTTTCCACCGCTTATGCCGTAAAAATTTACAAGACCTACGGCGATGAAAGTATCAGTGTCGTCAAAACCAATCCCTACAGGCTGGCCGATGATGTCTGGGGTATCGGTTTTAAAACTGCCGACAGGATTGCCCGGCAGCTCGGCTTTGATAAAAATTCTTATGAACGCTGCCGTTCAGGAATTATCTATACCTTAAACGAGCTGGCCAATGAGGGGCACTGTTATGCCACCAGGGAACAGCTCCTGGCGGAAACGATGGAAATGCTGGAGCTGGAGGAAGGCTTGATCCAATCCACCCTCGACCGGATGATAGATGAAAACTCGGTCATTCTGGACGAGGATGTCATCTACCTGCCGCCTTTCTATTTCAGCGAGGCAGGCACAGCGAGAAGGATCAAGGAGATCCTTGCCGGTAGGACAACCTCTCCGGCCCAGGTTGATGTTGAGCGCATTATCGCCGGCATCCGGCGTGAGTACGGCCTGGAGTATGATGAAACCCAGCTCGCGGCTATCAGGACTGCTGCTGTTTCCAAGTTCATGGTGCTGACCGGAGGGCCGGGCACGGGGAAGACCACCACCACCCTGGCCATTATCCGGGTGTTCCAGAAGATGGGGCGCAGGGTTCTTTTGGCCGCACCCACGGGACGGGCAGCCAGGAGAATGGCGGAGACTACCGGCATGGAGGCCAAAACAATTCACAGGCTCCTGGAGTACAAGCCCTCCGAAGGCTATCAGAAGAATGACAGGAACCCCCTGGAATGCGATGTGCTGATTGTCGACGAAGCATCCATGGTAGATGTCATCTTGATGTACAATCTTTTAAAGGCAGTTCCTGACCGGGCTGTGGTTATTCTGGTGGGCGATGTGGATCAGCTTCCCTCGGTCGGCGCCGGCAATGTGCTGAAGGATATTATCGACTCGGGCGCTGTCAGTGTCGTCCGGCTGGAAAAAATCTTTCGTCAGGCCCAGGGCAGCATGATTATCACCAACGCTCACCGCATCAATAAAGGAGAGATGCCCCTCCTCAAGGGGGGGCGGAACCGCGACTTTTTCTTTATTGAAGAGGAAGACCCGCAAAAGGTTGCGGAAACGATCAGGATGCTCTGCACACATAGGCTGCCGCGATACTTCAAAGTAAACCCTCTTCAGGATATCCAGGTGCTCTGCCCCATGCAGCGCGGTGAAACCGGTGCCCAAAACTTGAACCTGCTGTTACAGCAAAGCCTGAACCCCGGCGACGTCACCATTAAATACGGCGGAACAGTATTCCGCCTGCACGACAAGGTCATGCAGATCAAGAACAATTATGAAAAAAACGTGTTTAACGGCGATATCGGAACTATTGTCCAGATTGACCGGGAGGATAAAACCCTGATTATCAGCTTTGACGGAAACAAGGTGCAGTACGATGTTACCGAGCTAGACGAAGTCGTCCTGGCTTACGCCACCACGGTCCATAAAAGCCAGGGCAGCGAGTATAACATTGTCGTGGCTCCCTTTACCATGCAGCATTACATGATGCTGCAGCGAAACCTTTTGTACACCTGCCTGACAAGGGCTAAAAAAGCTTTTGTGCTGGTCGGGACAAAAAAAGCAGTCCGCATCGCTGTCTCCAACAGCAAGATCCGGCAGAGGAATACGCTGCTGGCCAAAAGGCTTGTCTCCCCTCCGGTGTAGATCCTGCCGGGCTCTTCCCCGGCTGCACCCGCTGAAAAGAAAAAGCCGGTACCCGGCGCTTGAAAAAGAAAAAATATACTTCCTTGACATAATTTCCATGTACTGTATACTATATTTATAAGAATATGAATAATTAGAATGTAAGAACAAGAATATGAATAATTAGGCGTGCATGGAGCTCTGCTTTGCCATCAGGCAAATGAAAATAGCAGAGGTATTTTTCAGAGTAGTAATGAATAATATTCGATAGTGACATCTAGAGCTTAGCTGTAAATTGCTGAATAATTCGCGAGTACATATTTCAGAAAAGTAACAATTGTGCCTTTAATAAATCGACTGATAGCTGCCGCCTGATCCCGGCAATCGTTTTGTTAACTGTTGGTTAATAAGATATCCCATATAATATGGAGAAAGCTTCCTGTAATTCAGCTGAAGGATAGCTGCATTGTTTTCCACGCAGCTTATCCGGTGAAAAAGGGAAGCTTTTGATTTTCGTGTCGTTTTTCTGCTTTGTCATGAAAATAAAAATTTTTTTTCGTGGGAAGATTATCTTACCATAATGAGGCTCAAACAAGGTGGAGAAAGTTTGGCGTTTACGTTTTTATCGGGCAGTGAAGCTGGACTCCAGGGCAAGAGGAGGTGATTGCCTGTGAAATTGTATGTCCCAAGATGGTTAGTAAAACTTTGAATACCGGCTTGAATACCAAACACAGGCGCAAAACACAAACCTGAACATGGGAGGCATAGAATGTGAACAAACGGGTACATCAATATAAGCCGCTTACACAGGGCGATATTGAAAGAGTTGATCGAGCGACCATGACAGTGCTGGCAGAAACCGGATTTGAAGTCCACCAGCCCGAAGCTTTTGAGTACTTCAAAGAGGTCGCTGATTTTGTCGACGAAGAGAGACAAATTATTAAAATAAAGGAAAAGACTGTTAGGGAATTGATATCTTCAGCGCCTTCAATAGTAACCCTTTACGGTAGAGAGGAGAAACATGACTGTAAGCTTGGTTCGGGTGAGGTATATTTTGGAACCGGCGGCACAGCTTTGCACATACTGGATTATGGCCA
>DLUO01000167.1 GCA_003444595.1 Bacillota bacterium | reverse complement strand
ACTCGGAGCTCCGCCTACAGCAAACGCTGCTCCATTTCATATCAAAAGCCCCTCAGCTCGAGCGTTTCCACATACTTATGGCACATGCGTGCCATTTCAGCAACCTTTTCCCGGGAATAAGGTTTAAGGGAGAGCAGGGCAGGATCGATAATCATGGGACGGGGAGAAAACTGCTGTAAAACATAGCGGCGGCAGCCGGCAATTTCTTTGGCGATGGAAAGGAGATCTTCTTCTTTTAACAGCCCGGGGATCACCGTTGTGCGAAATTCCTGTTCAACGCGGCTGTTTTTCAGCAGGGCGATCGTTTCTTTTAATTTGGCGTGATCTATATTATTCCCCGTAATGTAAGAGTATTTCGCCGGCGGGCCTTTGACATCCACGGCAATATAGTCCAAAACATCTTCCTCCAGGAGCCTGCTTATAACTTCCGGTCTTGTTCCGTTGGTATCCAGCTTTACCTTCAGGCCCATTTTTTTAATTTCCATCAGGAAATCCGGCAACTCCTCCTGCAGGGTGGGCTCACCCCCGGAGACACATACACCGTCCAGCAAGGAAGACTTTGACCTTAAAAAAGCAAATATTTCCTCTGCAGAGATAGCAGGAAGGGAGTCGGGATTAAGAACCAGATCTCTGTTGTAACAGTAACGGCATCTTAAATTGCACCCTCCCACAAAAATTGTGGAGCATATTCCTCCGGGGAAATCCAGAAGGCTGACCTTCTGCAGCCCTTTTATATTCATCTCTTTAACTCTCCTCCAGGCTGTCTTCCAGGGCTCTTTTCCAGAGGACCGCCTTGGCAAAGGTACGCGTTGTTTCCTTGATAACTACCTGAACTTCTTCCCCCACCAACTCCCCTCCCCCCTCAATATCCAGAACATAACCGTGAAGCCTGGCAATCCCGTGCTCAGGGTTGGCGGAGTGGGGTTCCTCTATTACAACACGGTAAATACCCCCACACTGGACCGGCAGGGCATACCTCGCCACCTCCTGCATGTCGCCTGACATTAAAATATTATATTTTTCCACATGCAGGTTGTCCGAACCGCGAATGAAGATATTCTTTCCCGTCGATGCTTCCAATTTTTTTAAATATGTTCCCCCGCTGCCGATCAATAAAGCGGCAACTTCACTGTTCATCTCGACAAGAATTGCTTCTACATCCTCGCGGAGTAAAATTTGCTTAAGCTCTCTTTCTACTTTGCTGCTCACCGCCTCCAGTGAAAGAGTCTTTCCCTTTCCATGACAGTAAGGACAGGGTTGCAGCATTACCGCAGATAGCCCCTGTTTAACCTTTTTCCTGGACACTTCTACCAGACCGAGCGATGTTATTCCAAGAACCTGGCTTTTGGTCCTATCCTTGTTCATTTCCTGCTTTAACTTTTCCAGGACAAGTTGACGGTTTTCCGGTAAATGCATGTCTATGAAATCGATGATAATTATGCCTCCAATATCTCTTAACCGTATTTGCCGGGCGACTTCTTCAACCGCCTCCAGATTTGTCTTCAGGATAGTTTCTTCAAGGTTGCTTTTTCCTGTATACTTGCCGGTATTGACATCAATGGCCGTAAGGGCTTCCGTTTCATCAAATACCAGATAACCTCCGCATTTCAACCAGACCATACGATTTAAAGAGCGTTCAATTTCCTCCTCTATTGCGAAGTGTTCAAAGATCGGCTGCCGTTTATCATAGTAAACCATTCTCTCTTTTAGGTGTGGAGAGAAGCAATCCAGATGCTCCATTATTTTATTGTACTGCTCTTCGTTGTCGATAATCAACTGTATGACATGATCATTAAAAAGGTCTCTGACGATTCGGTAAATAAGAGCGGGATCCCGGTAAAGCAAGGCCGGTGCCTTTACTTTTGGGAATAGATTGTTAATTTTTTGCCAGATTTGTAGGAGGTTTTGCAGGTCGTTTTTTAAGCTATCCGTATCTGCCCCTTCGGCAGCTGTTCTGACAATTACACCCATATTTGACGGGTGCAGGCCCTCCATTTCCTTTTTAAGCCTTTCTCTTTCTTCCTGGGATACTATACGCCTGGACACACCCACATAATTAAATCCGGGCATCAGGACAAGATATCGCCCCGGCAGAGTAACATGCCCTGTAAGACGTGCTCCCTTGCTCCCGAAAGACTCTTTCATAACCTGAACTAAAACCTCGTCTTTCACACGCAAGAGACGTTGTATCGGCAATTTGCCCTCGTTTGCTTCCTCTCCCCCCGGCTGGGGCACCTCATCGACATAATAAAAAGCATTTCTTTCCTCGCCGATATTTACAAAGGCAGCCTGCATACCCGGGAGAACATTTTCCACGACACCTTTATAGATATTCCCGACCAGGCGCTGATGCAGCGGCCTTTCAAAATATATTTCCACAACTTTCCCATCTTCCAGCAAGGCGACCCTCGTTTGCTTGGGGTCGTAGTTAATGATTATTTTTTGTTCCATAAATATACCTCTTAAAAAATTGTATTAAGCTTATTGTATACCCGCCCTTTCTTCACAGGACTCTTCACTGAGGTAATATCCGGACTCGATACCTTCAGGAGTTTTTAAGCTGTCTTTCTCCCCCAGAAAAAGAGCCTTCCGATAGATGCGGATATCGCCCTCCACAGGCATTAACTCCAGGATTTCCTGCGGCCTTACCCCGCCCTTGCTGCCGGCAGCAAGAAGCATCAGCAGTATGCCCTTCCCTTTAACGTCTCTAACTTGCAAATCATAAATAAACGGCCTGATATTTACTTTTTTAACTGCTTTCCGGGATTTACGCACTTTTAAAATTTCCTCCCGTGAGAGAACACTTTGCACTTCCTGCAGCAGGCCGGAAGGAAGAAAGGGCAGTTCGGCGACATAAAGTGCGGCACCGAGCACAGCAGAAACAGGTGGCAGGTCAGCCTTAACTGTTTTTATTTTCTTAATTTTTAGCTCTGGAGGAAGCTGCTTATTAAGAGAGTCCTTTAATGTTTCCTCTTTCCAGGGTTCGCTCAGGTAAAGATCCAGATACTCGTTTTCTCCCTCCATACCTACGGCGAGAGGTGCGGCAAATGACAGCCTGGGCTGCGGATTAAACCCCTTGCTGTATGCTACCGGTATACTTGCGCGCCTCAGGGCGCGGATAAACATGCGCAGTAAATCCAGATGGGAAATAAACCTGAGATCACCTTTTTTGTAAAAACATAATCTATAGTGGTACACCTTATGTCACCTGCCTGATTGGACAGTCTGGCAAGCCGCAGCCTACAC
This sequence comes from Bacillota bacterium, assembly GCA_003444595.1. Taxonomy (GTDB): domain Bacteria; phylum Bacillota; class Dethiobacteria; order DTU022; family UBA8154; genus UBA9862. Next base: position 1,132 of record DLUO01000167.1, on the reverse strand, counting down.
AACCCCGTTCACGGCAATCGTGCGTTATTTCCCCCTGGAGGGCTTTTTGATATTCATGCCGCAAAAATTCTCCGGATAGGCCCGTGTCGATGTGCTCCCAGGGGAGCCTTTCCTTTAATCCGGGTCTGTAGTGAGCATATTTTTCCGGTTCAATTCCTTCGGCGGCAAAAGCCTTTTCCCAAAGAGTAAAATTGAAGCTGTCGCTCCAGGCATCGAGCTTGCAGCCCAGAGCATAAGCCCTTTCCAGAACCGCAGCCAGACGCCTGTCCCCCCGGGCAAATACAGCTTCCAGAAAACTCATTTCTGCCTCATGCCATGTGAAATCTACCCTTTTTATTTTTCGAAACTGTTGGCGCAAAAAATCCTGGCGCCGTTTAATCTCCGCAAGCGCTATCTGGGGTTCCCACTGAAAGGGAGTATGTGCCTTGGGAACAAAAGTGGAGGCGCTTACGGTTACCTTAAAGGCATGTTTTCTGTTGCCGGCCGTCCGGCGAAGATCGACTATTTTTTGGACCAGGAAAACCAGTTCCTCCAGATCCTGGTCTGTTTCCGTAGGGAGACCGATCATAAAATATAATTTGATATGGCGCCTTCCAGAAGCAACTGCCTGAGCTGCAGCTTCCAAGATCTCCTCCTCAGTAATCCTTTTGTTAATAACATTTCTTAAGCGCTGGGATCCCGCCTCCGGGGCAAAAGTTACCCCCCCGCTTTGGCTGACCCTGTCAGCAAGTTGGAGGGCAGAAACGTCAGCCCGCAACGAAGGTAAAGACATCTTTACATATTTGTCCCCAAATTCCTGCTCCAATTCGTTCAGGAGCTCTACTATACCCGTATAATCACTGCTGCTGAGAGAGGAAAGAGAGAGCTCTTCAAAGCCTGTGCTGTCAATAATACTCCTGGCCAGTTCCTTTAATCTTGACACTGTGCGCTCGCGAACAGGTCTGTAAATGTACCCGGCCTGGCAAAAACGGCATCCCTGGGAACATCCGCGGAATAGTTCCAGAACCGCCCGATCATGGACAACATCCGTGTAGGGAACCACAAATGAATGGGGATAGAAGGCATGCTCCAGATCAGAAACCGTTCTCCGCTCAATTCGTTCCGGAGCCCCTTTCTCCAGGACCGTCATCCG
>DLUO01000067.1:528-3558 GCA_003444595.1 Bacillota bacterium | reverse complement strand
AGCTTCAAAATTATAGTAGTCCAGCTCCACTTCAGGCCCTTCCGCTATTTTAAAACCCATACTGGTAAAGATCTCTTCTATCTCCTGTAAAACCATCGTTACCGGATGTTTCCGGCCAAGATTGAAGGGTCTGCCGGGAAGGGTGATATCGACACGCTCTTTTTCCCAGCGCTTTTCAGAGAGTTCACTATACAGCTCTTTTTTTCTTTCCTCCAGCATTGTTTCCGCTGCCGCTTTCAGTTCGTTGAGACGTCTGCCAAAAAGCGGCCTTTCCTCTGGGGAAAGCCGGCTCATATTACGTATGAGCAAAGTGATTTCACCTTTTTTCCCCAGGTAGCGAACGCGTATATTATCCAACTCGTTCAGATCCCCGGCGCCGGCAATTTCTTCTTTTAATTTCATCTGTAATCTATCAATACTTGCCTGCATTTTACCAACCGACCTCCTTCGGTATAAAATGTCTATAATTGGGCAGTGTTTGCTGCGGCTTAAGATTCCGCGCAGCTAGCCGGAGGGCTTATGAGAGTTTAGCATTATTAAGTTAAAAAACTTCCGCCCTTTTACGGGACGAAAGTTTCTTTTTCTTCCGCGGTACCACCCAATTTTTAACTCCAATGGAGTTCTCTCTTGACCATAACGGTGAAATCCGAGCCGGGCCTACTCGAAATTGGAATTCTTTCAGCCGGTAACTCCAGGGCGAACTTCTGCCAGGCCTGCTCGGAAGGCTTTCAGCCTAGGCCTTTCCTCTCTGTAGATTCGGCTTATGACGTACTTTTCCCCTTCATAGCTTTACAAAGATTAAATTTTAGGTGGAAAGAAGGCTTTTATAGAGCAAATAAGCCGCCACTGAACCGGTATTTTCAAACAACTTCCAGAAAAAGTCTGCCGTAAACGCCGTAAACATTAAAGGACCCCCTTATATTTTATCAGGGACCGTCATAAATTATAGCATATACCGTGTTAAAAAACAATGTCAGCAGGAAAAATGTTGACAGCGGCGGTATTCAAAAATGAAAATGGAAGCTGCGACAGCGGCATTGAGCGCATCAATTTTCCCTTCCAGAGGGATATATGCTCTTATGTCTGCCTGCTTAAGCAGTCTTTTCTGCACTCCCCGGTTTTCATTTCCGATCACAACGGCGCAGGGCCTGGCAAAATCCACGCTATAATAGGGAATTTCACCGCGAGGATCGGCTGCAATAAGCTGGAGATTCCTTGCAGCCAGGAACGCACAACAACTTTCAACAGTGTCTATCTGTAAGACTGGAAGGTGGAAAATACCCCCCATCGAAGCCCTTAAAGCTTTGGGGTTGTAAGGGTCAACCGTGCCGGGAAGTAAAAATATGCCATCAATACCCGCCCCTGCCGCCGTGCGGATAATAGTGCCGAGATTCCCGGGATCCTGGAGCCCATCCAGGATAAGAATAAAATGACAGTTTTCAAAAGCCGGAACAGCTGCAGGCCGGGGCAGGCGGGCAATAGCTCCCACTCCCTGCGGGCTTTCGGTCTGGGCAATTTCTTTGAATTTTTGGGAAGAGACCTTTATGCTGCCGGATTTTCTGGCGCAGGCCAGCAGTTCCCGGTTTACAGCCTTTTGTTGGAATTCATCTGTAAAAAGGATAGTCTCCAGCTCGATTCCGGCTTTGAGGGCCTCCTCCAGCAAGTGATAACCTTCCAGGATAATTTTCCCGCTTTTTTTTCGGTAATTGCGCTTACCAAGCTTCCTGTACTCTTTGATTATTTCATTCCTGCCCATTTTTTCGTCATATCCTGCCATGGTGAAATTACTCTTTTACGGTGCCGATGGAGAAAAAGATCTAGCAAAAGCTAAATAAAAAATACCATAAGAAAAAAGACCTAGTGCTTAGGTCTTCTCTCCCGGCTATTATTTACTTTCCCTGTGCGACTTTTACCAACGTGCTGAAAGCAGCCGGGTCATTAACGGCCAGGTCGGCCAGCATTTTGCGGTTTATTTCCACGCCCGCTTTTTTTAACCCGTCCATGAACCTACTGTAGGAAAGCCCGTTATTTCTGGCAGCAGCATTGATACGGGTAATCCACAATTTGCGAAACTCTCTCTTACGTGCTTTACGATCCCTGTATGCATAGCTAAGCGATTTTAGCACCTGTTGGTTGGCAACCCTGAAGAGTTTACTCTTTGAGCCAAAATATCCTTTAGCCAGTTTGAGGACTTTTTTTCTCCTTTTCCTGGTTTTTACGCTGTTTTTTACTCTGGGCATTTTACTAAACCCCCTATTTATCACATATATTTTATTAATTAGGTAACAATCTTTTTATGCTTTTCAGATCGCTTTTATCAACCAGAGCAGCGCCGCGTAATCTGCGCTTTCTTTTCGGCGCTTTCTTTTCCAGAATATGGCTATGGAAGGCATGAAACCTTTTAACCTTCCCGGATTTGGTCTTTTTAAAGCGTTTGGCTGCCCCCCGGTGCGTTTTCATTTTGGGCATAGTAATTCCTCCTTTTTCAAATTTATTTGGGAGCCAGGATCATCACCATATTTCTTCCTTCGACACGGGGGTTTTTTTCGACAACACCTGTATTTTCCAGTTCCTTGGCCAGTTGTTGACAAAGCTTCTCCCCCAGCTGAGGGTGCGTGATTTCCCTTCCACGGAATATTATTGTAACTTTAACCTTATCTCCGTCTTCTAAAAAACGGGCACAATTTCGAACCTTAACCTTAAAATCGTGTGCTTCAATGTTGGGTCTCATTTTCACTTCTTTAACCGTTATGGAATGCTGTTTCTTCCGGGCTTCCTTATCTTTTTTTCTTTGCTCGTATTTATACTTGCCAAAGTCCATAATCCGGCAAACAGGAGGTTTGGCTTGAGGCGCAATATTGACCAAGTCCAAATTTTGTTCCTGAGCCAGCCTTAAAGCTTCTTCCAGTGACATAATCCCCAGCTGTTCACCATCAGTTCCGATTACCCGGACATCTTTGGCCTTTATTTTTTCATTTATCAACAATTCCTTATTAATCTTAATGCCACCTCCCGGTTTTTCTCAGATAA
>DLUO01000067.1:0-327 GCA_003444595.1 Bacillota bacterium | reverse complement strand
TTGAGCAGCGTAACCCTGTTAACGGCTCTAAAAGCGTTGCAAGGTGAGAAGCTGGGGCTTCTACTTTAGTACGATAGTAAATATATCACAAAGGGAATTTCCCGTCAAACAGTTTTGGCTATTTTTTTTCATTTATCTCTTCTTTTATTTTTGCTACAAAAGAGTCCAGGGGAACAGCTCCGAGATCCCCCTGTTCACGGTGGCGAACGGCCACAGAACGTGCTGCGACCTCCTTATCCCCGATGACAAGCATATAGGGAATCTTTTGCACCTGCGCTTCCCGTATTTTGTACCCCACTTTTTCGTTGCGGTCGTCCATTTCTACCC
>DLUO01000148.1 GCA_003444595.1 Bacillota bacterium | reverse complement strand
TTCCAGGATACGTTCCTGGGGCGGCCCCAGATAAGTTATCCTGTCTTCCTCCACTTCTATCTCTGCTGGAGTAAAAACTTCAAAGGTCTCTCCTGACAGTATGTAATCTGCTCGAATCAGTATCTTCCCCGGCATTTAAAATCCACTCCCTTATAAGTTAGCGTTGTTTGCCCTCCTGTTTCTGTGGACCGTAATTATGTAAAAAATTTATTCTTAATTGTTCAACTTCTGCGTCGCTTAAAATAAACGGTGAACCCAGAAGCTTGGACCAGATAATAATTTGTGCATTTCGTTCGATAACTCTACATCTTTGCAAGGCTGTCGGAAGATCACTGCCTGCTACAACCAAACCATGATTAGCCAAAAGCACCGCATTACCTTCCTGCCCCAGGGTTCTCACAGCATTTAAAGCCAGCTCCTTACTTCCCGGTGGAGCATATTCGGCTACTTTGACCGCCCCCCCTACCACCTGGGCCAGCTCCTCGGTAACTACAGGAATTTCCTGCCGGCATACCGCAAAGGCGGCAGCTAAAAGGCTGTGGGTGTGGATGATGGCTTTAACATCATCCCGGGCTCTATAAATAGCCAGGTGGAGGGGAAGCTCAGTAGATGGTTTCCACCTGCCCTCTTCAATTTCACCGGACATATTAACAACGACCATATCCACATACTGCAGCTTTTCATAATGAATACCGCTGGGTGTTATAACGACTTGGTTTTCTGCAGGCCGGCTACTGATATTTCCCCATGTTTCAAAGACGAGCCCTTCATTGTAAATGGCGCGGGCGATACCGGCAACCTCCTCTTTAACCTGTTCCATTACATTCAAAAAGCTCACCTCTTTTTGTGGCGAGTTGCTTCATTTTCTCTTCATTAGGGGAATGGAGAATACCATATTCTGTAATGAGAGCTGAAATTAGCTTTGCCGGAGTAATATCAAAAGCAGGGTTCTTTGCTTTTACCCCCTGGGGGGAAAGGGGAAGACCGCGAAATGTGGTTATTTCCTCTGGTTCCCTTTCTTCTACAATTATTTCTTTACCGGAGCTAACGGACATATCAACAGTGGAAAAAGGCGCCGCCACATAGAAGGGCACATCGTTTTCTTTGGCCAGGACAGCAAGAGAATATGTGCCTATCTTATTGGCTACGTCTCCATTAGCGGCAATCCGATCTGCGCCGACAATTATGCAGTTCACTTCCCCCCTATTTATATAGTATCCCGCTGCAGCGTCAACTATTAAAAAACAGGGAATGCCCTCTTTCTGCAACTCCCAGACCGTAAGGCGGGAACCCTGTAAAAATGGCCTTGTTTCATCGGCATAAACCGTTATTTTCTTTCCCTGGTAAAAGGCGCTCCTGATAACGCCCAGCGCCGTACCGTATCCTGCTGTGGCCAGGGCTCCGGCGTTACAATGTGTTAGAATGGTATAATTGTCACCGATAAGCGTGGCACCCCATGCCCCAATTTTTTTATTAACGGCAATATCTTCTTCAAAAATTAACCGGGCTTCATCTTCCAACTCCTTGAGAATTGTAGAGGATGTGCACTCTGCTAAGCTGCGGATTTTGTTTAGAACTCTCTCCACGCCCCAGGAGAGATTTACAGCTGTAGGACGTGTTGCTTTAAGGCTAATGCCTGCAGACTCCAGAGCATTAAGAAATTTAGGCATAAAAGAAGCGCTATCCTCTTTTTCATCTGGGGCATAGCCTTCGCAAAATTGTCTGGCCGCCAGCAGTAAACCGTAAGCGGCGGTCACACCTATCGCCGGAGCCCCCCTGACGACCATTTTTTTGATACAATCCTGTATGTCTTCAAGAGTACGGCACTCCACATATCTTTCTTCGTCCGGTAAAAGCCTTTGATCGAGCAATTGTAGAGAGGTGCCTTTCCAAATAATCGGTTGAATGGCTTCCACTTAACTACCCTCCTGTTGCCCCAAAGTAAAATCTTCTTTTATAGAGCAGCGACAATCCCTATACCGGGGGACTGATATCAGGGTTTCCATAAATATTTCCCGTATCAAAGTGATCTTTTCGGCCATTACTTCTACTACTTCCCGGTGTGTAAGAACATGAGGAGATATTCCGGCAGCAAAATTGGTAACCAAAGAGAGAGTCGCATAACATAGGCCGGCTTCACGGGCCAGGGTGACTTCCGGAACATTTGTCATTCCCACCACGTCCGCTCCCCAGAGGGCAAAAGCTTTGATCTCAGCCGGTGTTTCATAACGGGGGCCTTCTGTGCAGATATAGGTGCCCTTATCGATAAAAGTTACATCTTTTTTTTGTTCCAAAATGTTTTTCAGGCAATTTCTTAGCTGAGGGCAATATGGATCGCTAAAATCGGTATGAACAACCCCACCGGCATGTTCTCCGTCATAAAAAGTCTGCTGGCGATTCCTTGTGAGATCTATAAATTGATCTACAATAACCAGTGATCCCGGAGAAAGGTCCTTACGCAAAGAGCCCACTGCCGTAGAAGCCAAAATGCGGGTAACCCCAACCTCTTTCAAGGCGGCAATATTAGCGCGGTAATTTATGCGATGAGGGGGCAAATGGTGCTGTCCACCGTGGCGTGCCAGAAAGGCAATATAAACATCCTTATAAGAACCGACTGTCATTTGAACTTCCCCATATTCGGTTTTAACCGCAACCTCATCGATATTTTTAAGTATCTCCGGACTGTAAAACCCTGTCCCTCCGATAATTGCCAGCTCTACTTTCATAATGATAACCTGGGAAAAACCAGGCTCTTCCCTCCTTATTTTTCCTTATCCGATATCAAACTCCCAGCTTTCCAGGTAGTTTTTTTGCTCTGTAGTGAGTGAATCAATACTAATGTCCATTCCCTTAAGTTTTAACCTGGCAACCTCCAAGTCCAGTTCCAGAGGTAAAGGCAGCACTTTTTTCTCAAGCCGGCCGTGGTTTTCGCGAAGATATTTTAAGGCCAGGATCTGCAGGGAGAAAGACATATCCATTATTTCAGCAGGGTGGCCGTCAGCAGCTGCCAGGTTTACCAGCCTTCCTTCACCGAGCAAGTAAAGACGTCGTCCATCTTTAAAGGTGTAGGCATCAACGTTATGCCGAACTCTCCGGGGGCCTTCTGCTAATGATGCCAGTGACTCTTTGTCAATTTCAATATCAAAATGGCCTGCATTGGCCAGTATGGCCCTGTCTTTCATGACAGCGAAATGCTCTTCGGTTATAACCTTGCTGCATCCTGTTACTGTTATAAAAATATCTCCTGTACTGGCGGCTTCCAGCAGGGGCATAACCTGGAAGCCATCCATATAAGCCTCTAACGCTTTAACGGGGTCTACTTCACATACCGTAACCTTTGCGCCAAGCCCTTTCGCTCTCATCGCCACTCCCTTGCCACACCAGCCGTATCCGGCTACAACAACATTTTTCCCTGCGACAATTAAATTTGTAGAGCGCATTATTCCGTCCCAAACGGATTGGCCTGTCCCATAACGGTTATCAAAAAGATGTTTGCATCGGGCATCATTAACGGCAATCATGGGAAAGGCCAAAATATTATTTTTTTCCATCGCTCTTAACCTTATCAACCCTGTCGTTGTCTCTTCCGCACCGCCTATGATGTTAGAAAGATGATTCGGGAAGCTTTTATGTAAAAGTGAAACAAGATCCCCTCCGTCGTCAATAATCAGGTGGGGTTTTTTAGCTGCTGTTAAATATAAATGCTCTGCATACTCCTCCGGAGAAGCATTATACCAGGCGAACGTTTCTATTCCCTCGTGCACCAGAGCAGCAGCCACATCGTCCTGGGTAGAAAGAGGATTACTTCCTGTAATAAATACTTCTGCCCCAGCTTCCTGAAGCACCAGAGCCATATAGGCAGTCTTAGCTTCAAGGTGGATACAGACCGCCATTCTAAGGCCTCTAAAGGGCTTGCTTTCTCCAAGAGTCCTCTGTAATTCCTTAAGGACCGGCATATGCTCCTGAACCCATTTAATTTTTTCCAGGCCCTGGGAGGCCAGGCTTTTATTTTTTATAAAGGACAAAAAAATCATCCTTTCCAGTTGAAAGCATAACTGATATTTCGAGACACTCCGAAGTAATTCCTGCTTTTTCCCTATCAACCTTTTATTAATGAGAAAAAAGGCCTTATCAAAGGCCTTTTTTCTACCGTATCGGGATATTCCAGTTTATTCCCATGTTGTTATCCCAGTGATCCGCGCTGTCTTTAAAGCATAAATTCAGGTCTTTTCTTCCCTCCGCTTTAACTTTGCAGTAAAAACCGTCATGTTGTTTTTCCATCTGCAAATCAGCTACATTGCTCCAACCGTCAAAACCATAGTGCATCCAAATGGCATCCGCGCCATTTTCAAACAGAATGCCCTTATATTTAATTGAGACTTCACTTCCCCTTCGGGGAATTTCCGGGATAACGTTAACTCTTTCATGATGCATAGAACTCACCTCTTTATTGTAGAATAGTTTCTACTCATATTATTGGACTGCGTCGTCAGAATATTAATAGTAAATTATGTTAAAATTAGGATAGGGGGCGGCTTT
>DLUO01000108.1 GCA_003444595.1 Bacillota bacterium | reverse complement strand
ACACCTGTGCCCTGCTGGGAGAGGTCAGGTTAGAATATATGTGTAAGAGTTAGTAGGTGAAACTCCCGCCTATTTTTTTAAGCTGAGCACTGAATAGATCCGATTTCTCTCAACACGTACTTGATCCAGGGTTTCCCGGTAAAAGGTCTTTCAAGGCTGGAATAGAGGCTATAAGATAGGCCTCGAGGTTTTCCTTTACGTGTAAAGCTGTTTTTTAACCACAACCTCAGATTCTAGTAAACCACATAATGTGCGGTATCCCAAAACCCTGGCAGCACGACGAAAGGGCATCTCCATGGCTAATTCCAGGGCCAACTGCTGCAGGCGCTTACTTTGCCTGATTCTCATTTCTATAATAAAACCCATTTCAAAGTTAATAAAAAGCAACCTAAATAACTAAAATTCGAAATATTACGTATATTGCAGGTTTTTTTAAAAATGTGGCGAACTAATCAATTGAAACCAATATGGTTATTTGGAGGCTGGGGAGGAGAGGTTATTAACTTTTTATAGAAAGAGGTGATACTTTTAAGCCAAATAACATTAATGATTAGTCTAATAAATTAACGAAGGAGGCTTAATATGAAAAGGAAATTGACTGTATTGCTGGGTATGTTACTCATTTTAAGCTTGTTGATTTGGCCTGTACCAACTGCCGCTGCGACATCGCCTTCAGATATACCACCTGCTCAGAATACATCAGCCATGCCGCCAGTGATCGTAGTGTCCGGTTCCAACTATGAGATGGGCTATCAGTATGGTGAGCAGGCTGCCCCTTTAATTTATCGCAATCTGGCAATTCTAAAGAGCAATGTAATAAAGGCATTTGGGGAAGAAACTACATACAAGGATATGAAGGTATGGTCGTACTACGCAGACAAATATGACCCCGGTCTTAGAAAGTGGCTGGAAGGAATGCAAGCGGGGGTAAAGAAAAAAGGGTATGATATAAGTTACCTCGATCTTCTCTTACTAACGGTATACCCTGCACAAATGTGGTGTCGTCCTGATGCTCCGTACCCAGATGAAACTGGAGTGAAAAGCTCTTTGGCGATGTCAGATATACCAACTGCTGAAGGGTATCATTCCTGCCATGCTTTTGCAGCAACGGGCAGTGCTACAAAAGACGGCAAACCCATTGTATCAATAAGCAAAATGGTGCCGATTGAGACAATGCATAGTCTTATCTTAATTGCTTTCCCTGATGAAGGTTACAGCTTTGTTGCGAATCCTTATGCTGGCGCAATAGTACAAAACTCGGGAATGAACAGTTCAGGCTTTGCCTGGGTATTAACAGCACAATTTGGGCCACCTGCTTGGGGTGTTGTAACTGAAGTGTACTTTCATTATTTAAATCAATATTGTAAGTCACCAATTGAGGCTTATGAATATTTAGAAAAAACCCCTCGGGCAGGAGTTACGGGAGCCTTTGTAACGAGCGACGTAAGCGGAAACATTTCTGTATTTGAAAGTATGTCTCATGTTTTCGAGACAAGGGTGCCCGGAGATGCGGGTGAAACGGCTGAATTCTTGGTACAAACAAACCATCTAATAAATCCCTCCCTGCAAGAGCACAATTTACCACCTTATATTGATTTAATGGCGAATTCTTACAATAGGTATGCAACCGCTTGGGAGTATGTTAAGGCTGCCGCTGACAAAGGCGAAATTGATTTCGATTTTGCAAAAAAAATGTATCAATCCGATGATTGGTACAATCCTGACACGAAGAAGTGGCATTACAATGAGCCAGAGTCACCCAATGTGCTGAACAATTTCCCCGAAAGCGTAACGCAAAGCATTTTTTTCCCAGTTGACCTAATAGCATATTTCCAGGTAGGTACCCCCAGTGGTATCGGCCTGCCGGGAGGCGCAACGGGCGAATATGTAAAATTGAAATTGGCTGATGATCCTGTTACAGTTACAGAAAGCGCAGATAAGGCAGCTTTGGAATTCTACTCCGAGGCCAGGAATCTTTTTGCTAAAGAGTTAAACAGGAATGCCCCATATCTGACATTTTTAGTTGCCCAATCAATTAGGGAAATGCTGGATGAAGCAATGATAGAATATGAGCGTGGTATGGACAGGGCAGGCTTTGCTTATTTGGCCAAAATTGAAGGCAGACCTGTTAATGAACAGGTGGCTTTATGGAGTGAAGCATTATCGCATTATGCTAAGGCACAATTGTATTCGCAGATGGCTACGACCAGACTCAAGACCCTTTCTTCTAAATATACGGTTCTTGGACCTGTTACCTAATTGAAGGAGATTAACTGAGCTATATTGTTATATCACGCATTTTATTCAACATGAGTCATCCAAGGGCGTGAATAAATAAAGCATTTGATTTCTAAGGGTTAAACCCAACAATTAAATGTTGGGTTTAACCCTTTTTTTATAGGTCTTGCCCGGCAGTGCTGAAGAACTTTTAAACGCTATGGTTTCTGGTCATTGGATGTAGCCTTTCGCTTTATATTGCACCCTCGACTCTTCCCGGCATTGAGAGTAAGAGATTCCCGTTGCCAGCGGACTTATCCTGTCCAATCAGATCAGTGGTAAATCGTCCCGTCACAATGAGAAGTGCTTGCCGGCAAGCATCAATAATGAAGAAAAAGCATATCCACTATAACTGCCTAAAACTTCCGGTCCAGGCTGCGGTACTGGATGGCTTCGGCGATATGCTCGGCGCTGATATTTTTTTCGCCGGAAAGGTCGGCGATGGTACGGGCTACCTTGATAATGCGGTCGTGAGCCCTCATGGAGAGGGCCAGGGAGTCAAAGGCACGGCGCAGCAGACTTCGCGTTTCTCTGTCCAGGGGGCAAAACTCCTGGATGTGGCGGTGGGACATGGAGGCGTTGCAGTCGATACCGGCCTCTTTAAACCTCTCCCGCTGGAGGGCACGGGCTCTCTCCACTCTCTTACGGATATTGGCGGAGCTTTCCCCCTCCTTCCCTACTTCCAGGTCTCTGTACTCCAGGGAAGGCACCTCCACATGCAGGTCGATGCGGTCCATTAAGGGGCCGGAGGACTTGATACGATAGCGGCGAATCTGTGTCTCGGAACAGCGGCATTCACGCCGCGGGTGTCCGTAATAGCCGCAGGGGCAGGGGTTCCGTGAAGCAACGAGCATGAAACGAGCAGGGTAACGCACGGCTGTTTCCACCCTTGTAATCACTACTTCACCATCTTCCAGAGGCTGCCTTAAGCCCTCCAGGACTTCCCGAGAATACTCAGGAAACTCGTCTAAGAAGAGCACTCCCAGGTGGGCAAGACTCACCTCTCCTGGCTGCGGGATTCTTCCGCCCCCGAGTATCCCGGCGATCGTGGCGGAGTGATGCGGGGCCCGGAACGGCCTGCGGGTAATAAGAGGCCTGTCCTTCGGCAGAAGACCGGCCACACTATGTATTTTTGTAACCTCCAATTGCTCGTCCAGGGTCATAGAAGGTAAAATAGAGGGAATTCTGCGGGCCAGCATCGTTTTACCGGTGCCGGGCGGACCGGTGAGCAGGATGTTATGTCCTCCGGCAGCAGCAACCTCCAGCCCTCTTTTGGCAGCAATCTGACCTTTTACCTCCTTGAAATCGGGTGCTGCTTTCTCGTCTTCACCGCTAAAAATTGTAGCCAGGTCTGCCCTTGTCTCTTCCAGGGATAGTTCGCCCCGCAGGTAGGCCACCATCTCTTTTAAACTGGCCACCCCTATAACAGCTATACTGCCGGACAGGGCCGCCTCCACAGCATTTCCGCGTGGTAATATTAACTGTAACGATTCACCTGCACCGCACTGCTGTTTTAGAAATGCGGCCATGGCCATTACTCCCGGGACCTCCCTTACTTCCCCGTCCAGGGAAAGTTCCCCGATAAAGACTTTGTTGCTATGCGAACCGGAGGGAATCTGATCTGTAGCAGCCAGGATGCCGGCGGCGATGGCCAGGTCAAAGGCAGAGCCGTCCTTTCTTAAATCGGCCGGAGCCAGGTTGACTGTTATACGCTGGGCGGGAAAATCAAAACCGCTGTTTTTAATGGCAGCCCGGACCCTTTCCCTGGCTTCTTTCACTGAAGGTGCGGCCAGGCCTACCAGGTTAAAGTTCGGCAGCCCACCGGCTATATCGGTCTCGACAAATACATGGAACCCTTCCACTCCCAGCAGGGCACAGGTGTTGATCTTGGAAAGCACTTTTTTCTCCCCCCCGGCAGTTTTTATCCCTGGTTTTCCTTACCGCTTAAAGGCGTTTTTAATATGCTTGATTTCCTTTACTGCGGAGGTTTTTCCCTCAAAGTCAAAGAGCAGGAGCATAACGTCAAAGCGTAGCAGTCTCCTCTCCCTGCCCATCTTACTATAACCCTATAATACCACAAGAAATATCACAAGACCAGCATTTTCCAAATAGAGCCGGTTTCTCATGCTGTGTTAACAATGATTACCTATGTTCTAGCCATGGCCTACTGTGATTGGGATGATAGTAAAGGTTATGATGAATCATCTTACAGATCTTATTTTTTTACAGGAATTAGGGTTAAAGCCCGTAATATTATTATGTTGATAAAGTTGTTGCCTGTTTTAAAGGCAGGTAACAGCCTTTTCAATTCTGCCAAAAATAATATGGTTAGCTCTTTTTCCGATTTTCATCTTCTCCTGAGGGCAGCGGCATATATTGGACCGACGGCCTCCTTTGCGCTGGCTGGGGATAAAGGTTCATAAGGGTGTAAAATTCCCCGGGCATTTCTGTAGAGATTGGTAAACCGAACTCCCTTAGTATATCGCTGGTTAGAGGAAAATCGTGGGTCCATTTCCCCATACTGAGTGTATGGGCTACTTCTCTGGCTCTGGTATCGTCCATGTGTTTAAGCAGGAGACGGAATACGGTATCTTCAACCTGCTTGACGGCCTTGTTGGCTATATCTGCCAGAATTATGGTCTGGTCGTCTACCCTGTTTATATTTTTTAGCTCTACCGCCTTGAGAATGGATGCTGCCGGGTATTTTCCAATCTGAGGATCAATCGGCCCTAAAACAGCATTATCATCCATCACAATTTCGTCCGCGGCCAGGGCGATCAAGGTGCCCCCTGACATAGCATAATGCGGAACAAAAACGGTTACTTTGGCGGGATGCTTCTGCAAGGCGGTTGCAATTTGCTCGGCAGCCAGAACCAGGCCGCCCGGGGTATGCAGGACAAGGTCAATGGGGACGCTGTCAGGGGTAAGGCGGATTGCCCTCAGTATAAGCTCAGAATCTTCGATGTTAATAAAGCGAGTAAGGGGTATGCCCAGAAAGCTTAAAAATTCTTGCCGGTGTATAAGGGTTATGACCTGTGAAGATCTTCTCTTTTGAATTAGGCGTAAAGTTTTTAAACGGGCATTATTGATGCGCTGTTGTTTGAGAACAGGTAAAAAAGCGAAGATTAAAATCAAGATCCATATTATCTGGATAATATTCATAGAGTTTTATCCTGTTATAGTATTTTTTTGTCCATTTGTTATTATCTCTTTTTTTTGCGAAACTATTTAATCAGAGTCCTACACTTCTCCGTAAAGTGGCTAGTCTAAGTCTAAGGGCTTTGAGCTACTGAACCGCTTATGGATTTTTCTGCTACCCCGCTAAGTACATATTGATTGCGTATTATAAATCAAATATATTCTTGCAAGTGTAATTGTTGCTTTTTTCTCAAAACGTTTTTCAGCACCAATGCAAAAAACAAGGCCCCCAGGGAAGCAGCAATGCCAAGGACGAACGTCATATTATAATTTCCGTAAATATCGGCCAGGTAACCGGCAAGGAAGGGTCCTAGACTGCCACCGATACCTACAGAGGTAAACAGTAGCCCGTAGAAAGCTCCGAAGTCTTGCAGCCCAAACAACTCCGCTACTGCGGCCGGGAAACTGGTATAAAGGCTTCCGTAGCTAAAGGCCAAAAGGATTGTGCCCGGCAAGAGGGCTAATAACCCCCCACCGCCCAGATAGAGCAACATGGAACATAAAGTTAAAAGGAAAGCAACAAACGTTGCCCTGTAATAACCGATACGATCAGTAATTAATCCGCTGCAGAACCTGCCCAAGGTATTAAATAATGCAAAAAATGAAACGAGCAGATAGCCAACCTCCATGTGAAAATTGACCCTGGCTATTTGTACAAGGTGTCCCACTACCATTAAGCCTGTTCCGCACGAAAGCCCCATCATCAACCAGAGCAGGATAAAAATCGGTTGTGAAATGAACTTTTTCAATTCCAGTCTTGCTGCAGAGCTGCCCGCTTCTTTTTCAGGAAGAGAGTCATTTGGTTCAGAGATTAATCTTGACATAGATAATATCCCGGCCAGCAACAGTAATCCCCATAGCAAAAAAGTCCTTATAATTCCAAAAGTTTCGATCAGGAAATTTAAAAGGGGAGGCCAGAATAGTGAGCCGGCTCCAAGACTCATGACAACCAATCCGGTTACCATTCCTCTTTTTTCAGGAGGAAACCATTTCATGGCTACGGGTGTGACCGAGGCGTAACCGAAGGCCGCTCCCGTCCCGTACAGTATGCCGAAAAAGAAGGTCAGACTCAATGGCGTCGGATGTAAAGCACAAAGGAGAAAAGAAACTCCGGTTATCAGCCCGCTGATGGTTACTCCTTTCCTTGCACCTATTTTGTCTTGAAACCTTCCGGCAAAAAACATCATTATAGAAAAAATAAAAACCTCTATCGTATACGGCAAGGAGGCTTCCGCTTTTGACCAGTTCAGATCGTAAATCAGGCCATCGGCAAAAACAGACCAGGAATAAAAAGTTCCAATAAAAAAATTAGTGATTGAACCAGCAATTGTAACTTTTACGCCTTTGCTGAGCATCTTCGCTCCCCCAATTCACATTATAATTTTTATTATTTAAAAATTATTAATTATAACTATAAAAGAGCTTACCACTTAACTTAAAATCCGTCAATGCAGCGAGAACGATCCCGGTAGCCGAAACCTAAGGAGGCCCTGCGTCGGGTACAGTGGCGGCATTTTCTATGACT
>DLUO01000184.1 GCA_003444595.1 Bacillota bacterium | reverse complement strand
CCAGCTTTATGTTGAAGAAATTAAACCCGAAGGAATCGGCGATCTTTATTTTGCTTTCGAAATGTTAAAAGAGAGGCTGAAAAAGGAGGGCCTTTTTGCCACAGAACACAAAAAGCCGTTGCCCCGTATTCCCAGGTGTATAGGCCTTGTAACTTCCCCAGCGGGAGCAGCCGTCAGAGATTTTTTGACAACTTTAAAAAGAAGATTTCCGTATACCCGCGTACTTCTCTGCCCGGTGGCGGTGCAGGGCAAAGAGGCACCCGCCCAAATGATTGATGCTCTTAAGAAGCTGGATAAACTCGGGTTTATCGATGTAGCCGTGATAACCAGAGGAGGCGGCTCTCTGGAAGAGTTGTGGCCATTTAACGATGAGAGTTTGGCAAGGGCAATTTTTAACCTTAAAGTTCCTGTGGTCAGCGCGGTAGGGCACGAAACGGATTTTACCATTGCTGATTTCGTTGCGGACCGCAGGGCTTCTACGCCCACGGCTGCAGCGGAAATGGTTGTTCCGGATGTGAAAGAACTGTTAAAGCATCTAGATGTGCAGGAGCAGCGTTTACAGGCCATATTTAAAAACCGCTTAAAGCACAGCCGTTTGATTTTGGAGAATATGGCCCGGTCCGCCTTTTTTTATCACACGCGGGAAAAGATAAGGCAGGGGCACCAGCAGGTTGATGAAATGTGGCCGCGCCTTGTCCGGAACCTTCTGTACTCAATGAAGCTGAAAAACGCTCGCTTAAGCAGTTTAGAGGAAAAATTGCAGGCGGTAAATCCTGTAGGTATTATGGCCCGGGGATATGCCTTTGTAAGGGATGAAAAAAATGAAATAATTAGTAGTATTGATTCTTTAGAGGAAGAACAGAAGATAAATGTTTTTTTTCATGACGGAGAGGCCGGTTGCCGGGTTATCAAGATCAGGAAAAAAGAGCCCGGGTTAACGGAAAAGAGGTTTTATCATGCCCATGAAGGAAATTTCTAAGCTGACTTTCGAAGAAGCTCTGCAGAGACTGGGAACAATAATAGAAACTATGGAACAGGCAGAGCCTTCCCTGGAGGAATCACTGCGTCATTTCGAAGAAGGAATGGAGTTGACACGGCATTGCCGCAAGCTATTAACGGAAGCAGAACAAAAGGTGGAAATGATTCTCCAGAATGGAGAACTTGTAGAGCTAAAAGAAGTAGAAGAGGCTTGATTATTAAAATAACAAGGGGTTTTATATGGACTTCCGCGTTTTAATGCAGGAGAGGAAAACGTTAATAGACAAGGCCCTGGATTATTATCTTCCCCGTGAAGAAGAATACCCGCAGGAAATTCACAGGGCGATGCGGTACAGTGTTTTTGCCGGGGGAAAACGCATCAGGCCGCTGTTAACTTTATTGACGGCGGAAATTTTTACTCCCGAGTGGAAAAGGGCCTTACCTGCAGCCTGTTCACTGGAGTTGATCCATACGTACTCTCTCATCCATGACGATCTGCCTGCCATGGATGATGATGAATACCGCAGAGGACGCCTGACCTCCCACAAAGTGTTTGGGGAGGGCATGGCTATACTGGCAGGTGATGCTCTCTTAACCCTGGCTTTTGAGCTGTTGACCGATAACAATAAAGGCCCGAGTGAATTTGACAGTGTATACTGGCAAGAAGTACCGCCGCAGACAAAACTTGACGTTATCTTTGAAATAGCCGGTGCCGCAGGGGTAAGAGGCATGATTGGCGGTCAGGTCGTTGATCTTGCATCAGAGGGGAAAAAAATTGACGAGCAAACACTGGAGTATATTGAAGTCCATAAGACAGGTGCGCTGTTTAAAGCTGCCGTACGGACCGGTGCCTTGCTTGCTCAAGCCGACAAAGACAGTTTAAGGAGATTAACAGTTTACAGTAGTTTGCTGGGGAGAGCCTTTCAGATTGTCGACGATCTTCTGGATGTGGAGGGTAGTGAGGCAAAAATGGGAAAGGCCAGGGGGGCGGATGCTAAAAAAGAAAAAGCGACGATGGTCTCTTTGTGCGGACTTGCTGAAGCAAAGAGCAGGAGAGATCAGCTCTACAGTCAATCAATACAGGAACTTGAATACTATGGCGGGAAGGCCGACCAACTGAAAAAGATCACACGCTTTCTTTTATACAGAGACTATTAGTAAGTAGGGAAATGGAGCAGCGCTTAGCCGGCAGCGGAATCCTGCGAGGAGATATTGAGTTAAGTGCAGGGATATGTTATAATTTTATCCAGGACGTAGGTGGTGCAGTATCCTAGTTGGCACAAGCGTTTTTGAGAACGGGGCTAAAAACCCGTTTAGGGCATATCGATGAAGTTCCTGGTGCTGGCTGCCGAAGCCCAGTCGGGGGTCGGTGCTGGGAGTTAAGGAGGATGGGGCGATCTACAAAGGCATGTAGGCGATGACCCTGCCTCCGCGGAGACCCAAGTTAGTGGCGCATTACTGAAAAGTAAAAGGTTACGGCTTGGGATAGAACCTGTATGCGGCAAAAACTGTGTACAGTGTAGCCTGCCTTGAGTGGTTCTGGGGGAGAAAGGTGTGACCTTGGGAAACCAGATCTGCAAAAGAGGATAGAAAACGATGTTGTGTCATGGAGGAAAACTCCTAGGCTGTTCCACCGAAGGGAGACTCTATGGGGATTAAAGTGTGGTCTAAGTGGTAATCCAGCCCTGCTGGTGGCAACACGGCAGAAATGTTCTTAAAGGGAAACTGCCTTCCTGGTGACAGG
>DLUO01000131.1:760-3440 GCA_003444595.1 Bacillota bacterium | reverse complement strand
ATAAACCCGTTAATGGGCAATATTCCTACCATCCCTATACTGCCTATGGTAAAAGCCAGCATGGTCAGCGGCATGCGGCGGCCCACACCGTTAAGCTCACTGATTCTTTCTTTGCCGGTCATGGTTATAATGGCCCCCGCACAGAAGAAGAGCGTTATCTTCAGCAGCGCATGGTTTACAATATGCAGCAACCCTCCGGTTAGGCCTAACTGCGTCAGCAAAGCCCCCCCCAGAGTGATATAGCCGAGCTGGCTGATCGTGGAATAGGCGAGCCTCCTTTTGAGAAAGTCCTGCCGCAGGGCGATGATAGAGGCTAAAATGATGGTGAAGGAAATTAAAACAATGACATAAACACCCAGGTTCAGCTCGCTCATTGCGTCAGTACCGTAAACGGAATACATCACCCTTAAAATACCAAACACACCTGACTTGACGACAGCCACAGCATGCAACAGGGCGCTGACCGGAGTTGGCGCAACCATGGCGGAGGGCAGCCAGGAATGCAGGGGCATAATCGCCGCTTTGACGCCAAAACCCAGCAGATAGCAGGCAAAAATAATGCTCAGCGCCAGCGGGGCTGTCCGTGCTGCTTCCGAGAGGATCCCCCCCTGTGCAAAATCAAGGCTCCCGGCAAACCCGAAGGTGGCGAACAGGGCAAAAAGAACCAGCCCCGCGCCTGAAAAGCTGTAGATAATGTAGCGCAGCCCGGCTTTATGGTCCTTTTCTTTTCCCTCATGAATAACCAGGGGATAAGTCACCAAAGTAAGCAGTTCATAAAAAAGATAGAGGGTAAACAGGTTAGCGGAAAAAGCAATTCCCATGGTCACACTAAGGGAAAGCAAAAAAAATATAAAAAAACGCCTTCTGTTATGCCCAAAAGACATATAGCCTATGGAGTAAAGCACCGTAAATACCCAGAGAACCGATGCTAACCCTCCAAAAAGCGCTCCCAGGGGATCGACGCGTAAGGTAAAATCCAGCCCGGGCAAGATTTGGAGCAGCTTGTAAGAAAGGATGCTTCCCCGAAAAACCTGCTGTATAATAAAAATAACTATAACAGCCGTCAACAGGCTGGTAAGCAAAGCCAGGGGATTGCGAATATTGTCCTTTTCTTCGGCAATAAAAACAAGCAGCAATGCTCCGATAATTGGAATAATGACGGCATAAAGCGGTAAACTTGACACAATCTCCACTATCTTCACTCTCCTTCTTCTCCCGGAGATATCTTCTTAATCTCAACATCTCAACAACTTACCATGTACCGGCAACTACCCTTAAGCATTTTCATGTTTTTTTCTTACCGGCAGCGTGCCTTTACTCCTTTTTAACTCCCCAGAGCACCATAATAGATATTACGGCGGTAAAAATGACGGTTGTTTCCAACAGGGTATCATAACCGCGGTAATCGAGCACCACATTGGCAACAAGGTTGGCGCCGCCGCTTTCAATCGCTCCCATATCAATATAGCGGCGCATAACATAATTGTTGGTCGGGTTCGCCACTTCACCATAAACAGGCATTTCCATAACGGCCAAAAAAAGGACCGTCGCAATAAAAACCACCATCACAACAACTAAGCCAATGTAAGCTAGCTCACGCCTTTTGTCGTTCATTCCGGCCGCCTCCCTACTCTGGATATAACAGTAATCATCAAGACGGAAGAACCTATGGCCACCGCAGCTTCAGTAATGGCTATATCCGGGGCATTGAGCAGCTGCCAGACAAAGGCCATAACAATGCTGTATCCTCCATAGATAATGGCCATGACCAGAAGGTCTTCAAAGATAAAAATAGCTCCTATGGCAAGAACCAGTAAAGTTAGCAGTATAAAAATAACATATTCCGGCGCAAAGATCATTGCTGCTCACCTTCTTCCTGCGGAAGCTTCCCTTTTTTTGTATCATAAACATCGACAGTAACAGTGCCCTTTACCATCGGGGTGCCGCTCTCATAGGCTGTTTTCATGATCAGATGCGACATCACAGGGTTAACAACCGCAATCAGCCCAATAATTATTAAAATCTTGATTATGTTGGAGGTTCCCGGAATTAAGAGGATCATCGCCAGAAGAACCAGGCCGCAGCCCAAAGTATCACATTTTCCCATGGCATGAATCCGGTTATAAACGTCAGGAAGCCTTATCAGGCCAATTACACCTGCTGCCAGAAAGAAATAGCCTCCAATTAAAAGAATCAGCACGATAATATCCCTAACCGCATGCATTTGCTTACCTCCCCTACCACGCAAAAATAGTATTTTTCTCTCTATAACCCAGTTTACTTGGCAGACCCGGCAACTCCCGGCTAGATTATCCGGCCATCGCGCAACAGCTTGAGAATGGCGAGGGTAGCGACGAAGCCCGCCAGGACTAAAAGCAAAGCCACATCTATATAATGATACTGATTAAACCTGTAGCAGTAAATTAATATATACAGCGTGACCATGGTATTGATCATATTCATAGCCACGATTCTATCTGTAGGTGAGGGGCCGGAATAAGCCCTGTAAAGAGCCGTCAGGCCCAAAATCGCCAAACCAATGGAATAAAAATTTAAAACGGCATCCAGCATTTTACTCCCCGCTTTCCTCCAGTTCATTGGCCATGTTTAAAAGGTACCAATCGCGCACTCCTTCAACATGGTCTTTTGTAATACCGTGAACAATAAGGCGATCCCCCTC
>DLUO01000131.1:0-459 GCA_003444595.1 Bacillota bacterium | reverse complement strand
CCGGCGAAATAGGCAGCCTGGGATTCAGCACAATGCCCGCCACAACAAAATTTGCTTTGATAATCTCCCAGAGCAAACAAAATAAATAGCGTATAGTACGAACAACCTGGCGGCAGTTAAACCCCGTCTTTACCTTTTCTTCCGCGTTAATTTCATTCCAAAGAAGAGTCGTTAGAAAAGATATAAAGATTCCCGTCAGAATATGCTGCCAGTGCAGGCTATTGGAAACAACCAACCAAAAAGCCAGCATCAGGACAGCGATAAGCAACGAGCCGCCCAGGTCCCTTTTAAAACCATCCAGCAGCGAGCGGTTTGAAGGCATTTATAATCACTCCCCTGACTTTATAGTAAAAACCTGCTAACCGTTTTCCCCAGGAAATTTAAGACTTCGCCGGGGAAAATCCCCATATAAATAATCCCGGCGGCTGTAAGCATAATCGGTAAGAGCATGCTGAAAGG
>DLUO01000127.1 GCA_003444595.1 Bacillota bacterium | reverse complement strand
GCTATGGCGATCTGGCCCGTATCGCGGGTGAAGGAGGAGACTTTACGCCGGCCGAGGAGTGGGAAATTGTCAGTGAGGTAGAAACCCAGATCAAGTACGAGGGGTATATCGCCAAGCAGGAGAATAGTGTAAAGCAGCTCCGCAGGCTGGAGTCCAAGGTTATTCCCCCCGATTTTTCCTATGACGGCCTGGCCAATCTTTCTACGGAAGCGAGTCAAAAGCTCAAGGCCATCAGGCCGCGAACCCTGGGGCAGGCTTCCCGTATTGACGGAGTTACGCCGGCGGATATATCTTTCCTGGCCCTTTACCTGGAAAAGAGGCGACGCTCCGGCAGCGCTGAGAAGCATCTCCAGACTGAGCCGCAGGGCGGGAAATAGAGCTGTTCCCAGGGGATAAGCCGGTTATACAGATTTGCAGGAGAAGCGAAGATACAGGAGTGAGCGAATTGCCGGCACCCGGGTGGTATTATCGTTTAAGCGCTTTTTTTAAAGAAAAATTTAACGAAAAAATCTATAAAATCCCTCTGGATGCCGGTTTTTCCTGTCCCAACAGGGACGGAACCCTCTCCACGAAAGGGTGTATTTTCTGCTATAATCCCAGTTTCAGCCCCGGAGCCCTGCTGAGAGAGAAAGGGGGAGCAGAGCTTTCTATCAGGGAGCAGATCCTCCGCTTTCAGTTCAGGCACGAAAAGGCGCCCGGGAATACGGAGCCGGGGACGCCCCCGGGGGATTTTATTCCCCGGCGCAAGTACCTGGCCTATTTCCAGTCTTATTCCAACACCTATGCTCCGGTGGACCGCTTAAAAGAGCTTTATGAAGAAGCACTGCAAGTGCCCGGTATTGTCGGGTTGAGTATTGCCACACGCCCCGACTGCCTCAGCCGGGAAGTTTTGGAGCTGCTGTCCGGTTATGCGCGCCGCTGTCATCTCTGGCTGGAGCTGGGGCTGCAGTCGGCTCATGATGCCACTTTGCGCCTGATCAACCGGGGTCACAGCTATGCCCAGTTCCGGGAAGCCGTTTTAAACAGCCGCTCCAGGGGTATCTACCTCTGCGTGCACGTCATTAACGGCCTGCCGGGGGAAGGACGGGAGCAAATGCTGGAAACAATCCGCCGGATTAACTCCCTCCCTCTTGACGGGATCAAGTTCCACCAGCTCCAGGTTTTTCGGAATACCCCCCTGGAGCGGCTTTACCGGCAGAACAGGTTCAGGGTCCTTACCCTGCAGGAGTACCTGGAGATCCTCTGTAGCCAACTGGAGATACTGCGCCCGGATATTGTGGTTCACCGCCTGCTGGCCGAGGCGACCGAAGACGATGTTTTGTTGGCTCCGCACTGGCGCTCCTCGCGGGCGCTCTTTTCACAACTGGTGGAGAAAGAACTAATAAACCGCCGGTCTTACCAGGGTAAAAAAT
The DNA here is from genome assembly GCA_003444595.1 of Bacillota bacterium. Classification (GTDB taxonomy): domain Bacteria; phylum Bacillota; class Dethiobacteria; order DTU022; family UBA8154; genus UBA9862. The sequence goes on along the minus strand of DLUO01000127.1, from coordinate 1,139 downwards.
ATAAGGCGCCACCCCTGCGGGAAATAAAAAAAGATAAAACGGGGGACTATTGAATCGTGGATCAGGGAACTTATTTGCTTATAAAAGGCGTGGGCATCGATCTGATCCGCATTAGCCGCGTCGCCCGCGCCTGCCGGCGCAGGCCGGAGCGTTTTTTGCGAAGGATTTTTTCTCCTGAAGAAATAAAAATATTACAGAAGAAAGCCAACCCTTTCCCCTCCATGGCAGCGCGTTTTGCCGCCAAAGAGGCTGTGGCCAAGGCCCTTGGTTGCGGGATAGGTGAAGTCAAGTGGACCGAATTGGAGATTCTTCCCGGGACAAAAGGAAAACCCATGGTCTTTTTGCGGGGCCGCGCCAGATCCTGGGCGGAACGCTACGGGATTAAGGGTGTAGAAGTCTCCATGGCCCACGACGGGCCCTATGCCATGGCCCAGGCTGTGGCCTGGGGACAGCAGGGTGAAGAAAAGTCTTATACTGACCGCCGAGGGCAGCTTTCAAATTATAATGATTAAATATAAAAAATCGCTTTATTTATTATTGACACTGTCATAGTTTTGTGCTACTTTAAAATTAATATTGAGCAGCGAGGTCAGAATTAAATTTTATTCTTTAAGCCCTTATTTTTTAAGGCTAATCCTGACTAATTTAGTATGAATTAGCCTCGATAAACGGCTGCTATAAAAAGCTGCTACAAAAGGCTATGACGCTGAAAGGGGTTGAAAGCAGGTGCGTTTATCGGCCAAAGGGGAATACGGGGTCAGAGCCATGATTTGCCTGGCTTTAAATTTTTCAAGCAGTCCTGTTCCTCTACGGGAAATTGCCGTTGGTGAAAATATCTCCCAGCAGTTCCTGGAACAGATTTTTGCCGTGTTAAGGCGTGAAGGCTTGGTACACAGCACCAGGGGGGCCAAGGGGGGCTATTCCCTGGCTTATCCGCCTGAGCAAATCTGTGTTGGTGATATTATCAGAGCCCTTGATGGCCCGATTACCCCTGTAAACTGTCTATCTGAGGAGGAAAAAAAAGCGGATCGCTGCGGCCGGGCGGATGTCTGCCTGGCGAGGAGCGTTTGGGAAAAGCTAAGGGATCATATTAACCATCTTTTGGATAACATCAGCTTAAAGGATATGATCCAGGGAAC
>DLUO01000083.1:19847-20176 GCA_003444595.1 Bacillota bacterium | reverse complement strand
GTATGCGGTTCTTGTTCATCGAGTCGGGACTTTGCCTCCGGCTTCCTTCAGATTCCACCTCGCGATGGACACCCTTGCCTTCGGCTAGTGGTTCCCACTGCCAGGCCCACAGCGGACTTTCACCGCCAAGCTATCGCCCATGCCGGGCGCACATATAAAAAACTCCTGGATTTACCAGGAGTTTCATAAATACTGGTGCGAGAGAAGGGATTTGAACCCCCACGGGATCGCTCCCACCAGGTCCTGAACCTGGCGCGTCTGCCTTTCCGCCACTCTCGCACGTAATATGGTGAGCCATCCAGGATTCGAACCTGGGACACCCTGATTAA
>DLUO01000083.1:0-19646 GCA_003444595.1 Bacillota bacterium | reverse complement strand
GATTAAAAGTCAGGTGCTCTGCCGACTGAGCTAATGGCCCATGTTATGGGAGCAAAGCTCCCTTTAAATTTAATGGTGGAGAGGACTGGATTTGAACCAGTGAAGGCAACGCCAGCAGATTTACAGTCTGCCCCCTTTGGCCGGACTTGGGTACCTCTCCATGCGTTAATGGAGCCGACGGTGGGACTCGAACCCGCAACCTGCTGATTACAAATCAGCCGCTCTAGCCTGTTGAGCTACGCCGGCATGCACTTTTTTTTTAAGCAATGCATTTATTAGTATAACCTATTTTTATTTAAGCGTCAACTCTTATGGCTGAAAAATTTACCGTTATAAGAGAATGCATAAATAAGATCGACAAAGAGTACAACAAAAAAAGAAACCGAAAAAACCAGTGGCTTTATTATAAAATATTTACGTTAAGGAGGTCAAGTCATGTATTTCCAGGGCTTTGAAATAATCCTTGATTTAATACAGGAAATTGAAGAAAACCTAAAGAATAATCCTGGCGAACAGGAAAAAGAAAACCTTATTAACAGCCTGTTGAACTTACGCAACATCATGGATCAATGCGTTAAGTATTGGCTGTACTTTGAAGAAAAGGTTAATGAGTTGCAAAAAAAATATAATTTCGACCTGCCCGATGTCCTCCCGGAGGGTTTTCTCCAGGATATAGAGTTTAGGAATGAAAGAAGAGAGGAAATCCCCGGTTTATGGGAAAGTTTTTACTCAGAAAAAAGCGATACTTCCATGAAAAAGTCTCTCTTAAAACTGGAAAGCGAACAGGGAATTGACTCTTTCCGCAAAGGCCTGGGATTCTGGGATCTTGCGATGCTGGAAGAGGCAATCAAGGAGTTTGAAAAAGTAATAAAGCTGGAACCTAATTTTATCTTTGGTCATTTTTGTTTGGGGCTGGCCTACAGCCAACAAGGTTTAAAAAACCAGGCTTTGAGCGAACTTAGACTGGTAAAGGCATTAAGCCGTGATCCCCACCTTAATGCCTTCGTTCATAATGCTATCGGTAACATTTATGCCGGTGAAAAACAATACGAGGAAGCTTTGTCTGAATTTGCTTTATCTGTGGAGGCGGATCCTTCTTTCTATATAGGGTATTTTAACATGGGCGCAATCTATTTCAATCTGCGAAGGTACAGAGAGTCCATTGAAGCTTTTGAAAAAGTTAAGGCAGCCATACCTTGTGACTGGGAGGTTTGCTATTGCCTTGGCAGAGCCTACACCCTTACAGGTGAGTTTATAAAAGCACTGCAAAACTTTAAAAAAGCGCTGTCCTTAAATCCATTGGAGCCAAAAATATTATTTGAAATGGGGGTATTGTACGATCTTTTAGGGGACAAAAAAAACGCCGCCTATTGTTTTAACAGTATAAATAAAGAAGTAAATAACTAAAAGTCTAATTCAATTGCTCGGCAATCTGTTTATTGGTATAGCCAAGACCGACAAATTTAAGAACCTCCTTCTCCCGGTTGCTCAAGACTTCTTCATCTCTTTCTCGCTGCCTGGAGACTCCCCTTGATGGCTGCTATATATACTTCTTAAAACTTTTAAGACAGAATCAGTGCTTGGGAGCACTTTTAATGTATAGCTTTTATATCGCCATTATAATTTTTTTCTCCAAGATTATAAAATTGTCAGGTAAATGACAGACATAATTTGGTTTTAGGATATAATTAATAGACTATTAATACTATTTGAACTCTTAAAATTTGTGTAATTGTATCTTAATATAAGTTAAAGAATTTGCTGCAATTTATAAATACAAGCACAGAGATGGGAGAATATTTAAAATGGCCGAAACGAAATACGAGAAGTATATAATTAAAGAACCTTTGTATAAAAGTGAAAGAACGGGTATGCAAGTTATTCACGTTTGCGGGGAAGACGATTGTGCCGGGGCTATATTCCAGGATTTCCCGGCAGATATAACAGGTACTTACATTTCAGAACCTTTTATCATGACCTCGGAACCGCATGCACATAATTATGATCAGTTTCTATGTTTTTTTGGAGGTAACCCGCTTAATTTTTTCGAGTTTGATGCAGAAATTGAATTATCACTAGGTGAGGAATCTGAAAAACATTTGATCGATACCACCTCAATAGTATATATTCCCAAGGGGTTGATGCACACACCCCTGGAATTTAAAAAGGTGAATAAACCTGTTTTATTCATGCATATTTGTTTCGCTCCCCAGTATGAAAGGGTTGGCGGGTTTTCCGAGGAACCTCCTCACAGGAAACTGCCGAAATTTTCCCTGGAAGAAATAAAAAGCTGAGAATTAAAGCATAAGAGTAAAAAATGAGAAATACTATGGGAAATATATTTTAACAAAACCTTACAGAAACCAATAATGAGGAAATTAAAGTTCCTAAGAACTGATAAGCCTATTTTTTTTAGCCATGTTTTATTATCTCCTGAATACAAAAAACAGAAATAGCCGATTTAAGGCACTATCTGCGGTTACGGCAGATAGTGTCAAGCAGCATAAATCAATAAACTAAGGAGGTTTTATTAAATATATGGTTGAAACAAAATATGGTAAGTATATTTTGAGGGAACCACTGCATAAAGGCACATTTCCCATATTACATGCATGTGGAGAAGGTAACTGTGTCGGCGCTGATTTTCCGGGCTTCCCGGCGGGTATCACAATGATGTGTGTTAACGAACCTACAACAATGAACCCCAAGCCCCATGCTCATAATTTTGACCAGTATTTATGCTTTATCGGTAGTAATCCTAAAAATTTTTTCGAGTTTGACGCTGAAATTGAGATAACACTGGGTGAAGAAGCTGAAGTGCATAAAATCGATACCACTTCAATTCTTTATATTCCCAAAGGTCTGCTTCACTGTCCTCTCGTGTTCAAAAAAGTAAACAAACCCGTCATATTGCTGGATATTGTTATCGCACCGGTATATACAAGGTCGGTAGGCGATATGAGTACACACCCCCCCACGAGACCCATGAGAAATATCCTTTGGATGAAATCATAAAGCTGAGAGGAAAATAATTATTATCTGTTAGTTTTATTTAAAAACAGCAGGGATCTAAATATTTCCCTGCTGTTTTATGTTCATCCCATGTTAGGGTGTAAAGGCTATGTTGCCCGTTCATCATGTTTTGGGTTAGTAAAAACAAATACCATGAAATTGTCAGATAAATGACAAACAAAATTTAACTTTATAAATATAATTAATATTGTTAGAACCTTCAAAAGAAATTCAATTGTGTTACGACTGATACATAAGCCTTATATTATTTTTTTGGTTATCTAAGATCTTTTAGAGAGGAGTGGTCTTGAACGAAGGTTCAATCTAGAACTGAACACTTTTGTAGGAAGTAATATTAAAATGGGGGGAACAAAAGGAATGAAAAAGTTTGTGTTGATTTTGTTGTTAAGCGTTTTAGTATTTTCCTTTCTTTTGGCGGGTTGTGGTGACTCCACGACGGCTCCTGAAGGAATCGGATCACCTAAGGATACAGAATCAGAGGTATATCATCTTACCTTTACCGACTGGGGGCCCGAGCAACTCACTCTAGCCCAACAAAGTGTAAAAGCGATAAAAATGGTTGAAGAGCGGACAAACGGTAGAGTAAAGATAACACCTTATTTTTCCGAATCGCTAGTAAAATATGAAGATACTTTTTCAGGTATCTCGACCGGTGTAGCCGATATAGCATGGTTTGTTTCGACTTTTAGCACCGGCATCCATGATTTAAACTTAATATGGCATCGGCTTTTTTCCGAAGAGTTTCCCGATCACCGCGTTATGAGCCAAGTATATAAGGATCTATTGAATAATGTGCCGGAGCTTCAGGAAGAGATGGAGAAGACAGGGGTGAGGTGGCTAAGTATTTTCGCCATGCCAGGTCAAGATTTGCATACCACCAAAAAAGAGGTCAGGACACCTGAGGATATAAAGGGCATGAAAATACAGGCTTATGGCGATGTCTCAAAAATGATTAATAAGATGGGTGGCGCTGCCATAGAAGTTCCAGTGAACGATTGGTACATGGGTTTTGAAAGAGGCCTTTTTGAAGGTCAGTTCCTGCAATGGTTAACGCTTGATGCCATGAACCTAATTGAATTAGTAAATTGTCACACCGTATTTGGGGATGGAGGGCTTACAAACTCCGGCGTCGGATATCTCGTAAATCTGGAAACTTGGAATAACCTGCCTCCCGATCTCCAGGAGATACTGGTGGAGTGTTTTGATACGGTATCGGAAGAAAGTGTTGAACTGTTGCAGCAAGAGACCGAAGCCGCGTTGCAAAAGTTAAGAGAAAAAGGAAATAAATTCATAGAATTAACTCCCGAAGAAATGGCTTCGTGGGGTGAATATGTTAATGATATAAACCAAGAATGGATAGAAGAAACTGAGGCCAAAGGCTTGCCGGCCAGAGATACATTCGAAGAGATGATGCGGTTGGCTAAGGAATACTGGTAACTTAGATGAGAAGGTTAAAAAGCAGAATCGACAAGGCGCAGAATTGTCCATAATTCTGCGCCTGCCGTCTTCATAATGCCCTGTTGGTTACTGGCTCTAACCATATAACCACTTATCACTTTCTTTATGATAGACTATTATCTCATCCTCAGAAAAGAAAAGAGAAATCTCCCTGCGTGCGCTTTCCGGTGAATCTGATCCGTGAATGATATTATTGCCGGTAAAGAGGCCATAATCACCTCTTATAGTTCCCGGCATCGCTTCTTGAGGATCTGTACTCCCCATCATTTTACGTACTACTTGAACTGCTTGTTTCCCTTCCCAGATCATAGCTATTACCGGACCGGAGGTAATAAAATTAACCAGATCATCAAAAAAAGGCTTTCCTTTATGTTCCCCATAGTGCTGTTCGGCCAATCCTCTATCTATTAAAAGCATTTTCAGAGCGACCAGTTTTAACCCTCTTTTTTCAAGCCTGCTGATTATCTCGCCGGCAAGACTGCGCTGAATTGCATCCGGCTTAAGCATTACAAAGGTTTTTTCCATTTAGAAGCTCCCTCTTTCTACAGTATTTTTAGCTATAAAGAAAAGCTTCCCTTTATATTAAGGAAGCTTTAATATCATTTAATAAATAAAAAGAGGATTGTTGTCTTCAATAATACGCCTCTCAGCAGCTCGCAATGTGCGAATATTCTTGGTTAAAGTAAAAATGTGTTGATGTGTTAAACCGTCATAAAATCTTAAATCATGAATCTCCCTTTCTTTAAGTCGCCTATCTACGGCGGAAGGTGTGATAGTAAGAGCGTTGATATCCTGAGAAGCGTAAATAAAACCCCAGTTTGAGTCGTAGGAAGGAATAAAAGTCCCATAGGAATTAACATTGTTAAAAACAGGCTTCAGGGTATTGAAAATTGCACTATGGCATTCGAGCAGAAAGGGATTAAGACTGCCTGCCTGCAGGGCAATACTTCCCCCATCTTTAACCCTTTTGGCTACCAGTTGGTAAAACTCCTTGGTAAACAGCAAGTAGGACGGGCTGTCGTCTAGGGGTTCCGTAAGATCAAAGAATATAATATCCCATTTATCGTCGTTTTCTTCAAGATATTTGCGGGCATCCATAAAGCGGAGTTCCACTTTAGGATTATCAAACGCTCCCTGGCTCCATTCCGGTAAATATAACTTGCAAGCCTCAACTACTTCGCTGTCTATATCTACCATTAACAGCTTTTCCACGGAAGAATACTTCAATATCTCCCTTAACGCGGCTCCCTCCCCACCGCCAACAACCAGTATTTCTCTCGGGGAAGGATGCATTACCATAGCCGGGTGAATCAGCGCTTCGTGATAAATGTATTCATCAAATTGAGCCGACTGGATATTCCCGTCAAGGATTAAACATCGTCCAAAAAATTCTGTTTCCATAATCTCAATACGCTGGTATTTAGTTTGCCCACTATAGATATATCTTTGAACACCATACATATGCGCTTGTGTAGGATGTGTATACTCAATATACCATTTCCCGCTACGTAACGGCAAGAAAAAACCTCCTTTGGCTTCTAAACGGCAGATTTTTGTTGGGTCTGAACAAGGTCTGTACTGTCGTCGTTTAGTTCGAAAATGCCGCGTTTTATTTCCTTGGCCGCCATTCGTTCAGCGGTAAAGCGCCTCTTTAAATAGTAACATGAAATCCAAGGATCTACTGCAGTTCCACAAGTAAAAACATCCACCGCAGCATAACCGAATTCGGGCCATGTATGAATAGCCAGATGCGACTCAGATATTACAACAACTCCGCTTACTCCCTGGGGAGTAAACTCATGGAAGACCACTTCTCTAATTTCGGCTCCGGCTTCCAGGGCTGCATTTACCATTATTTCTTCGATTTGTGCCGTATTGTTTAATATATCAGGAGAACACCCATAAAATTCAGCTAGAACGTGACGGCCTAAAGCGCGCATTTTCAAAACCCCCTTTTTAATATTTTTAAAAGGTCAAATTAAATTTTAACAAATTAAGTGAAAAAGTCAATGATTACAAGAACTTTTTTTAAAAATATAATACAGGTCCTTAATAATAGAGGCTAACAGCATTTAATCGCTAAAAACAGTATAATTATAGCAGTTTTCATTTTATATTCTTTATATTTCAGATTTATCTGGCTGTGAAGTATATGTTTTCTCTATTTCCTACTCATTATTTTATTATGGATGTAATGGATTGTTCCTCTTAACAATCTACTTTAAATATCAATTTGATTTACCTGTCCAATCCGAGTGTAATGCTTTAGTCAAGCGAATGAAGGTTCTGCATAACAAAAACCAAAAGACAAAAGAGGACTTTTACGAATCCTCCTTTGGGGATGTTGCAGTGGAAGAAGCCGGAAATATATGTCATGGCAGAAGATCTGCAGAGCTTTATCCTAAAATAGAAAACCGGCAGAATCATGTGGCATTAACGAATGCCCATTTTCTGCCGGTTTATGCTGGTCGGAGCGACAGGATTTGAACCTGCGACCTCTTGACCCCCAGTCAAGCGCGCTACCAAGCTGCGCCACGCCCCGATAGCACTATTTATTCTACCACTATAGAGTCATAAAGTCAATAACCTGGATGGATTGGATCGTGTCAAGAGTTAGTATAAGATTGTTCATCTTATCAAGAAATGGTATAATAACGTTGGTTTTTAGAAAAAACGGCAACAATCCCCGTCTTTCTATAACCGTCAAATACAATTGTAATATTTCTAGAAGGAAAGGTGATGCGCGATGCAAATTCTCTATTTTATAATGATAATTGTCTTGTTATTAATTCTCAGCCTTGTCCTGCCACTTGTTCTTCAAAGGCGTGCAATCATTTCTGTATTAAAAATATTCAGGCAAAAAAATGCTTTAGATGCTGAAAATGCTGTAACCCGTGAAGAACTCGGAATAAGGCCAAGAACTTTTATGGAACGGATGGTAAAAATGCGTGATTACAGGCCTGATGCCCTACAGTTTTTGATAAATACCAAAATAGTAAAGGAGAATGAGGATAGCAAACTTTACTTTTCAGAAGAACAGCTTGTTTCTCTCTATGAAAATAGCAGTTCTAAAATATTAAAATTCCTTTTGCCTGCACGAAAATAGTTAATTCCTGAATAATATTATCTACGAACCATTTGTTTCACTGATAGTATTTATTGAGTAAGTAATTAACTAAAAGGTAACAAGCAATGCCAAATAGGACAGCATTTACTGTCGCCCCCAGTAGAAAAGTAAAGCCAAAAAGCTCTAGGAAGCTTAAAATCTTTGCTTTAAAATCACCGAGTTTTAAAATTAAGGCGTACTGGCCGATAATAAAATCCCATAGGTTTTCTTTTTCCATCACAGGGGCCCAGATTAAACCTCCGAGGAAAAAGTTAAAGGCATACATCAAGGGAACTAATGGCCCAGTAACTAAACTTGTTACGGCTGCACTTGCTTTGTTAGCCTTAAACAGTCCTGCCAGAAAAAAGGCCAAAATAAATCCAACCCCAAATGTGGGGATAAAGTTGATGCTTATTCCTATAGCGCATCCAAAAGCAACTTTGTACGGTTTTTCTTTAACTTCCACTATCTGTTTTTCTATAGTACTGTAAAATTGTTTTTTTAATTTTTCCCATCTTAAAAAGCAGATATTTTTGATAAAGTTATTTTTACAACACACTCTTCCACCTTCTTAGGACTTCACTATTTGATTATTGTAAAGCACTTATAAGTATAGTGTCTGTTTTTAAAAAAAACAAGCTTAACTTAGACCGGGCCCCGAAAAAGCTTGCGAAAAATGTGAGTTAAAAATCTATATGAACATATTATGTACTTAAACACTTAATAAATTACCATAAGCATACAGTATAACCATTTATATAACAAGTTGCCTTAGGGGTAAGACCCTAGCGTCCGTGTTTCTTAAGGCAGGCAGAGCCAGCTGCAGCCTAATTCAGGTGACATTTTAGTCTGATGGTAGATTTTTCGTAGTTATTCCTTTGAATTCCTCATTGTCTTCATCAATGACATAAATTCCTTCGATTAAATCATACATTTTTACAACCACTAGAGGATAGGTTATAACCTGTATAACCCCGTCTTCAGCAGCAGGCTCCTGTTCTTTAACTACTACCTTTAAAGTGTTGTTTTGCAGGGTTAAAGAATCTATATTGATAGAATAGCCGCCGGTAGGTTTTTCTCCCGCGCTGATCAGCACATAAAGGTCGTTTCCGGTTCCATAATCCTTAGGATTAAACACAAAATATCCTCTTTGACGCTTTAAATGTTCGAGAGTCTCGGCTATTTTTTCAGGTAAAGTATCGAGATCTTCTATCACTTCGTATTCTGGGGTATCTTCCCGTGGTGTATCTTCCCGGGGCTTTTCTGCGGGCATTTGCTGTTCCGGCTCCGTGATTTCCCCCTCGCTTACTTTTTCTTCCTGCCTTTGCTCCTCCGGAGGTTTTGAACTATTTGATCTGTTAAATATACTGCAGCCGGTAAAAAGAGACACAGTTATAATGATTAGAGAAATTAGAGAAAGAAAAAATATTTTTCTCATATCTACACCACTCCCCATGCGAATTGAATTGCCAATACATATTTCTGTAAGTACTCATATACTAGAAAGACGTATGAGCAATCAATTATGTTCCTTTAAAAAACCTATAAAAGAAGCCCTGTTTATCGGGCTTCTTGGGCAACGACAGACAAATTTTTCCAGAGGTTATGGTCTATTACAATCTTCCCTGCACCCAAAACATTACCCTCCAGAGGGTTCCCCGCCAGTTGAACAGGAATCCCTGTAGCCTCAGACACCGCTTTTCTTAAACCTTTCAATAAAGATCCGCCACCTGTTAAAGTTATCCCGGTTCTCATAATATCAAGCGCCAGTTCCAGAGGAGTCCTTTCCAGGGTATCCTTTATGTTTTTAATTATAACTTCGACAGCTTCAGCAAGCGCTTCTTGTATTTCTTGAGAACTCACCGTACAGGATCTGGGCAAACCGCTGATAATATCTTTACCCCTAATATCCATATATTCAAGAGGGATACGGGAAGCGGAGCCGATTTTGATTTTTATTTCTTCGGCAGTCCTCTCCCCGATTGCCATGCCATGGTTTCTTTTGATATGTTTGACGATGGCTTGATTCATGTATTCACCACCCAGATGGACGCAGCAACTTGTTACAATGCCGCCGAAGGATAGGACGGCAATTTCGGTTGTCCCGCCTCCAACATTCACAATCATTCTTCCAGTCTCTTCATCGATCGGAATATTTGCGCCCAAGGCGTCTGCAATGGGAGCCTCAATAAAAAAAACATTTTTTAACCCGGCTTGTCTTATAGCCTCATGGAGAGCTCTTTTTTCAATATCTGTAACTCCGGTAGAGAGAGGGACAACCACTCGTTTTGCCAAAGGAGTGCGAAGGCGAAAAACCTTGGAAAAAAAATGCTTTAGCATAGTCTTGGCTAGATCAAAGTTTACGACCACACCATTTTGAATAGGTTTATAAATTTTTACATTTTCCGGAGTGCGGCCAATCATTTTTTTTACCTCGTCGCCAATAGCCAGCACCGAGCCGTTACTTTTAAGAGCTATTAAAGAAGGTTGAAAGAGGACAACACCTTTTTTATTTACGAAAATTGATGTATTTACAGTTCCGGGATCAACACAGATGTTAGCGCCATAAATAGTGGATATAAGCATCGCGACTTTTTCCTTTCGAGCTTTGTTCGGTTGAATTATATCAACCATCAGGAGATGTAACAACATGTAATATTTTCTTAAAAAGTATGATAATAACTATATTCCCTTATTTAGGAAGTAAAATGCATCTTCGTGCAACCGGAAACAAAAAAGCACCTCTGAACAAGAAGTGCTTCTTTTAAATTTTATTCTGTTTACAATATGCATTTGCCGAAGGCTATAAAATGATAACGATTAACCCGCCACTGCCTTCGTTAAGTATTCTTTCCAGAGTTTCGCGAAGTTTCTGCTGCGCATTAGCGGGCATATTACTCAATTTTCCGGAAATACCGTCCTTTACCAGTTCATAGAGGGATTTTCCAAATAAATTTGACTCCCAGAGTTTTTCTGGATTCTCCGCAAACTCTTCCAGCAGGTAGTTCACCAGTTCTTCACTTTGTTTTTCCGTGCCGACAATGGGAGTAAATTCCGATTTAATATCCACGCGTACGAAATGTAAAGAGGGAGCACTGGCTTGGAGTCGAACACCAAAACGGCTACCCTGGCGGATGATCTCCGGTTCTTCCAGCGATATTTCCTCCAGAAAAGGAGGAACAATACCGTAACCTTTTTCTTTAACGTCTTGCAGAGCCTGTGCAATTTTGTTAAATTCTTTTCTGGCATAGGCAAACTCTTTCAGTACTTTAAGCAGATCGGCCTGGTCTTCAATTTCAACTTCACAGATCTGGGATAGTATTTTATCATAGAGTTCCTGCGGCGCAGTAATTTCAAACAGTGCATAACCTCTACCCGGCTCTATATTTCGGATTAATGCCTCTTCTACAATATCATACTTCCTAATTGCTTCCACGGCAGTTTCGATATCCCTCAAGCGCTCCACATTGAGGAGATGTTCACGGACAATGTCGGTATATTCAATAGACAGCTCATGAGAAGGTTCCAGCGCCTCTACCCAGGAAGGTAAATTAATATTAATTTCCTGAACAGGAAATTCATAAAGGATTTCTTTAAAAAGAAGGTTGATATTGCTCTCCTCGAGTTCCAGGCAGTTCAATGAAACGACCGGTACTTCATATTTTTGTGAAAGCTCTTGTTCGAGTTGCAGCGTGCTTTCGGAAAAAGGCATGGTGGAATTGAGAACCACTACAAAAGGTTTTCCAATTTCTTTCAATTCGCTGATTACTCTTCTTTCGGCCTCTATGTAGCTTTCTCTGGGAATATCAGTGATTGTCCCGTCTGTTGTAATAACTACACCTATGGTGGAATGGTCCTGTATAACTTTACGTGTGCCTGTCTCTGCAGCTTGTTCAAAAGGAACAGGTTCGTCAAACCATGGAGTGGAAACCATTCTGCGCTTACCTTCATCATCGTAACCTACTGCTCCAGGAACAGTATAACCCACACAGTCTACAAGCCGTACTCTCATGCTTATATTTTCTTCCAACTTAATTTCTATCGCTTCGTCCGGAACAAATTTTGGCTCAGTAGTCATAATAGTCTTGCCGGCACTTCCCTGGGGCAGTTCATCCTTGGTTCTTTCCAGGACATGAGGGTTATCGATATTGGGGAGAACAAGTATTTCCATAAACTTTTTTATAAAAGTTGATTTACCCGTTCTGACCGGACCAACAACGCCTAAATAAATATCACCTCCTGTTCGTTCGATAATATCCTTAAAAAGGTCGAACTTCACAACTTCTCCCCTCCTTTAATTTCGGACAAAGTTACAACAAAAAATGTTTTAACGTTATATTTATATGAAGATAAAAGGACAATATTACATTAAATAAAGAAAAACCTGTTTGTTTTTTTACCACCAAACAGGTTTATATTAGGCCGGATTTCCGCCTACAGCAAAGCGCTGCTATATTTCCATGGGACAAGCGAACCCTATTTTATTGGAACACTATTTCTTCCATTTCATGAGTCCTTGGCCGCTGTATAAGATTGGCAGCCGCTTCCCGTGGGTTTTTTTTGTGGAACAGGACTTTATATACTTCTTTGGTTATGGGCATCTTCACATCATACTGAAGTGATAACTCATAAGCAACTCTTGTTGTCTTGATCCCCTCTGCAATCATCTTCATCTGGGAAGTTATCTCTTCAAGGGTATGACCTTTGCCCAACATTATTCCCACATAGCGGTTTCTGCTGTGAGGGCTGTTACATGTTACAAAAAGATCTCCCAAGCCTGTTAAACCACTGAATGTTCCCTGCTTGGCTCCCAGGCAGACCCCCAGGCGCGTAATTTCTGCCAGTCCCCTTGTTAAAAGTGCCGCCTTAGTATTGTCTCCGTAGTTCAGACCTTCACATACCCCGACTGCCAGGGCGATGACATTTTTAAGGGCGCCTCCGAGCTCTACTCCGATTACATCCGGATTTGTATAAACTCGAAAATAGGAGGTGATAAAGATATCCTGAACTTTTTCTGCCACAGCCGCATCACTGGAAGCGACGACCGTTGCCGTCGGAACAAGGCGGCTTACTTCTTCGGCATGGTTGGGACCGGATAAAACGGTAATCTTGCAGGAACTATCCGGCCCGAGCCTGTCCTTTATTACCTCGGACATTCGCATTAAAGAGCCCTCGGAAAGACCCTTGGCCGTATTGACAATAATAGTGCCGCGCTCTAAAAAAAATTTAATACTCGCTACTACCTCCCCAACAACGTGAGAGGGAACGGCTAGAACAATTATTTCCTTTCCCTGAACAGCGTTTCTCAGCTCAGAAGTTAATTGTAATGACTCAGGCAACAAAACACCCGGTAGATAGTCCGTGTTTTCATGATTTTGCGAAATACTTCGCCGCAATTCTTCTCTTCTCACCCAAAGAGTGACCTTAAAGCCCTTCTCCGCCAGTAGCTTGGCCAGAGAAGTCCCCCAGCTTCCTGCGCCGATAACGCCAATCTCCATCGGTCTTTTCCTCTCTTTTATATATTAACCTTTTCGCCCAGTTTGGATTCTTTCCCCTGTAGAAGCCTCTTGATATTGGGAGCATGTCTCCATAAAAGCAGCAGGCATACTGCCATGCCAAAAATAAAATAAGGAAGCGGATAGCGCAAAAGCAGCAGAACAACAGGCGCAGATATGGCTCCAATTATGGAACCAAGGGAAACATAGCGTGTCAACCCAATAATAATTATTAAGAAAGAAAGAACTATTAGTGTATGTATCGGTGCAATTACCAGGAAAACACCCAGTGTCGTCGCTACGCCTCTCCCCCCTTTGAAACCAAAGAAAACAGGCCAATTATGCCCGATAATTACAGCGCCGCAGCATAGGAGGAAAAGAGGGGTATTCGTGGTGAGGTAAGATGCCAGCAGAGCGACAACAAACCCCTTTAAAGCATCCAGGAACAGCACCAGCAAGGCAAATTTCAAACCTAAAACCCTGGAGATGTTGGTAGCTCCTGCATTACCGCTACCAACTTTACGGATATCCACCCCTTTTATTCTCTTGGAAATAAAGTAACTAAAAGAAACAGAACCCAGCAGATAGGAAAATAAAACCAGAAGAACGGACAACTTGCTTCACTCCTTCTCAATACCGGGATCTGACCAGAAGTTTTATCGGAGTTCCTTGAAAATCAAAGGCCTCCCGCAAGCGGTTCTCCAAATACCTTAAATAAGAAAAATGTATCAATGATGAATTATTGGCAAAAAGAACAAAGGCCGGCGGTTTCGTAGCGGATTGCGTCCAGTAATATATTTTGGCTTTTTTCCCTTTTAATGCAGGTAAAGGATTTACCCCCTGAGCGTCAGCCAGAAGTCTATTCAACAAGGGAGTCGGTATTCTCCTGCAATAATTTTCATACACTGTCTGAAAAAGGGCAAATAGCTTTTTTAAACGGCGGGGCTCATAAAGAGATGTAAATACCAGCGGGGCAAAAGATACAAATTTTAAATTATCCCTGGCATTATTCACTATTTCTAAAACCCGCCCTTCCCGGCGCGCCTGTTTAAGCAGATCCCATTTATTCAAAGCGATAACCATTGCTTTGCCGCTTTCCAGGATGTAGCCGGCAATCTTTTTATCCTGTTCGGTTACTCCCTCCCGGGCTTCCAGCAGTAACAAGGCAATATCTGCACTGTCTATTGCTTTTAAAGACCGTATGACGCTATAATATTCGACGTTTTCCAAAACCCTGCTTTTTTTACGGATGCCTGCGGTATCAACAAATATATATTTTTTCCCCTCGCGTTCCAGCAATGTATCTACAGCATCTCTTGTTGTTCCCGGTTTATGGTCCACTATTACTCGTTCTTCTCCGAGTAAAGCATTTACAAAAGAAGATTTCCCCACGTTGGGGCGGCCTACTACCGCAATTCTTATCGCCTTCTCTTCCTCCTGCTTTTCATCCGCAACAGAGGGGAAAAATGATACTATTTTATCGAGAAAATCGCCAATATTTAAGCCGTGTGCAGCAGAAATGGGCAAGGGCTCACCCAACCCCAATCGGTAAAAATCGGCGACGTTTGGCACGGCAGACTCTATTTTATTGACGGTTAGAATGACCGGCTTCCCCTGACGCCGTAACATACCGGCTATTTCTTCGTCCATAGGGGTTAAACCCTGACGTCCATCTACAAGGAAAACAATAACCGTAGCCTCTTCCATGGCCAACTGCACCTGCCGCCTGACCATGATCTCCATTTCTTCTTTAGCTGAAAGAGTCAGGCCTCCTGTATCTACTACAAAAAAATCCCTGTTTAACCAGCTGGTTCGTCCATACAAACGATCCCTGGTTACCCCCGGGACCTTCTCTTCTATCGCTTTTCTGCCCCCTACCAGGCGGTTAAAAAGAGTTGATTTTCCTACATTGGGGCGCCCAATCAGGGCAACAAACGGTGTAGACAAAAGCACCTCTCCCTTTGTTTGTTTACTCGGCAGGCCAGAGATAGTGCTTGATTCCCACAAGGCCTTTGACAGGCACAATCCGCACTTTAAGTCCGGCTGACAGAAAATCAAGAGACATATTGTCCAAAAAAAGTGTAGAGCTTTCTTTAAGCATAACCGAGGGGATAAACAGGACATCCCCCAGGTTTTTCCCTCTCAGGCTTTTCAGCAGATCACTACCGGTAAGCAGCCCCGCAACTGTAACGTTACCGCCCCAAAAGCTATTGGGGATAACATAAAGGTACGCCCTTAAACCTTTTATTTTATCCAGTTCCTTAATAAACTTATTTAAAAAAACCTCTCCGGATTGACCGGTGACCAGGGAGATTTCCATTTTTCGAGGCAAAGATGCCGGCGTTTCCTTTTTCCATATTTCAAGCTCATTCAGAAATAGTCTCCCTAATCCCACCCCATTTTCTAGCTGCTGGTACGCCCCGTAATGTTCATGCGGAGGTAAAGGTTTCCCGGCGAGAAGATAGAATTCGTCGGCAAGGTAAATAAACGGAGCACCCAACTTTTCCTGAAAACGCTTCTGCATAGCCGAATACTCTTCAACTATACGGCAGGCCTGAAGGGATGAGAAGCTGCTAAGCGGGGCAAGGCGCCGGCGGTACCTGGTTAAACCTACAGGCACAAGCGCCACTGTTTTTAAGCCGGGGTAAAAAAAGGATAGATCCTCCACCGTTTTTTTAAGAACAGCCCCCTCGTTCAGACCCGGACATACTACTACCTGCCCGTGAAGTTCTATACCTCCGCGGACCAGTTCTTTCAGCTGCTGCAGGATGTTCCCGGCGGCAGCGTTGCCCATCATTTTCCGCCTGATATCGGGCTCAGTAGCATGTATGGAAACATAAAGGGGAGAGATCCCCCTGCGCACAATCCTTTTAATGTCCAGTTCGCCCAGATTAGTTAGGGTAATATAATTGCCATAAAAAAACGAAAGCCGGTAATCATCATCCTTTTCGTACAGAGAAAGACGCATACCTGTAGGCTGTTGATCTACAAAGCAAAATACACAATGATTGCGACAGTGCCGTACAGGCCCCACCGTGGGTGAAAAAAATTCCAGACCCAAATCTTCGTCATATTGCTTGTCAATATTAATCCTTCTACGCTGTCCCTTTTTGTTATATAGTGTCAGTAAGAGGCTGGAACCGGAACAAAGGTACTGGTAGTCAAGAATGTCATGAAAAAGAGAATTGTTTATTTTATAGAGGTACTCGCCTCTTTTGATTCCGGCCAGAGCAGCCGGTGATGCTTCTTTTACCCCGGAAATAGCAAAACCTCTTGGCCCGCGCGTTTTTATACAGGGTTTGTGATTTCTACTTATTTTGTATCCAGCCAAGATACCAACCCCTGCGATTACATACCCGCATAATTACAATCATTATCCTATTTCCTTTGCTTTCTGTCAAGACAGTGAAAAATAGGGTAGAGGCTATGCATAATAAAGGTATAAGTAAACGTGATATTATGTGATATTACTATCTTGCTAACAGTAACAACTCCTGCTCTTTACCTCCTCCACGACTTTAGCGATCTTTCTGTAGGCGAGCATGCACCCGGGATACAATAACAATCTTCCCAGGGTAACCAGATTGAAGCTCCTGGATAAAAAACCGCCCAGTTTTAATAATATGTTAAGGCAGGGCATTGTGCCGACAAAGATAACTTCCTCATGGTTAATATTCATAATCCTGCTGAATTCCCGGAGTGCTCTCTCCACAAGAGAGCCGGCATTCCTGCATCCCATTACATATACCTCGTTACCCCTTTCATCTTTCCCCATAAAAAAAATCTTTCCCAGTTCGCTATTTTTTACTTTGTCAAAATAAGGGCAGGACAGGAGTTCCTTGAACCGGGGAAATTTATGAGAATTAAATATTCCCAGGTGAAGGGCAGCCGCCAGGACGGAAGAATGCGTCCCTCCGTAACAATGGTAGATAATTTTCATAAAGGCTCCTTAATGCTTTACAATGATATAAATTCCGTTTTCAAGGTCGTGTACTACCCCCTCGGTTATTCTTGCCAGGGTAGTGGCGATTTTATCCTGTTCCTCCTTATTTTCGGCATAAAAAATGGGTGCTCCGCACCCACCTACTTTTTCTGGCTTCAGAGCGATAACCGCTAAAATGAACTTGTTCAACTCCATTTTTATAGTTCTCCTGTTTCAATTATACTAATCGGATGCCTTGCGCCCTATTATAGTTTTTAATGGGGAACGATAGGCGCTTTCCAGTACAGGCACCTTTTTTATGGCTTCTATTAATAACTCGATATCTTTCTCAATAGGGACAATAACCATCCCTACCCTGCCGGTATCCAGATCCCTGCGCAAAAGAGGTGTAAACTCGGCTGTATCCACATCCTTGTATAGTCCCAGTAAAGCTGCCGCATCATGGGCAATAGCCATACGCTGGCCTACATTGGCCAGCGTCGCCCGGGCATTGTCATCAAAAGGTTCTATTATTACCCCCAGACCCCTCTGCAGATATTTATTTTTTATATTGTCTGTCCCCAAGTTCATGAAATGTATGTCGTCCACAAATAGGTTGGGACCCTTAAAGCTAATCTTCCCCTCCCGGACGCGGGCAATCTCCCCGATATTCTTGCCTCCCTTTAGCTTTCCGGTAATTAAATAAGCAATAAAAGCGACCAACAGACCATAGAATATATTGCCCCAGTATGTTGCCCCTCCTACCAGCAGAGAGGTAAGCATAACAAGATAATTCCTGGCCTCAAAAACCCTGGCAATCCCTTCAATATACTCCATACCTCTGGAAACTAAATTTAAGCGATCCAGGTTCCTTAACATTATCCTTTCCATGCCGCGCACTTCTCTAAATTGAGCAGCAGCCAGGGCCAAAAAAGTAACTGCCGTGAACTCTTTTTCCGCCAGGGCAGGTATGGCCACCGAGCCGATAACGGCTGCTATGAAAGCCATGGCAAGGTGTATGGTTGTACCGTGCGGGTAGCTCGGGTACTGGCGGTAGTCTCTTTTGAGCATAGAGTAACGAATGAGCACACCGGTTACTATTCCGGTCAACATTGCCTGGAAAAAAGGAGCACCCAACATCATTCCCTCCCTTATAGCAGCGAATCTTCAAAAAGCTTTTTTCATCCGCCTGCTTGCCTCAGTCAAGTGCCGTTGTGTGGACCTTTTTCCTTGTAGATCACTCATCCGATCACTCACCCGCCTCCTCTTCCCCATCTTTACCATCTTTTTTTCTTCCCCCTAATTCAGCAAATTCTTTTTTAAAGAAACCTCTAAATTTGGAGCGCAGTTCTTCCATATTTCGTGTGCTGATTAACATGTAAACACCCAGCGCCACGCCTGCGAGCAAGAGCAACCAGAGAACGCTTTTTAAAGCTGTCGCTCCGACCCCTTCCCGCGCCTGGTCTCCTTCTCTCCCCAGGAAATAGGCGGCGACCGAATCACTAAAGAGGGCTATCGATCTCTCCGCACCTTCCCTGGTATTTTCGTGGCTTCCCACCTCTACCAGCATGGCCAGGGGCAGCATATCCTGATTGTAATTACCCCTGGCCATAAATATACCTTTGATTAATCCGGGATGGCGCTCGTCGGTGATATTTTTAAGGCCTTCGGCAAAATCCCTGTTAGCCTGAATGTTTTGGTTTTGACGGCCAACAACAAGCTGCAGTTGTACAGTGGGCCGGCCCTCAACAGTTGCAATGTACTCCTCCGCCGGAACAGCATCGCGGTGGATATCAAACAATGCGCTAACCCCTTCGTTTAAAAATTCTTCCGCAGTTCTCCTTGATCTGTTGTAAGCACCGGCATCATGGGGAATATGGGTATCCTCTGAATGTTTTACATGCAGCCCTTTTCCCCGCAGGGCTTCGGTAAAAGCTTTACCCACTTCCAGAATACCGCCCCCCTGAGGAATGCTTTCCGCTCCGTCCGAGGGCACGTATGATTCGGCTCCGTGGGAGTGATACACACCTACTAAAAAAGGTTTCCTTTGCTGCTGCGGTTCTCCTTCAAGGAAGGTTCCGCTTCCTCCTTTTATAGGAATGGATTTTAAAACCTCTTCCGCGCTTATTTCCAAAAGCTTGATATCTTCGATAAAATTTGCCCAGGCGATATCTCCTTCCAGCTTTTCCACGCGATAGAGCTTATTCGCGCTGTTAATGTACTCGTCACCTGGATGAATAATTCTTGCTGTACGCATAATCGTTTCCCCGGACTTGATATCTTTCATAGTATAAAATCCATCAACGCGCTCATCCAATTCATTGAGCTCGAAATAATCTTCTGCGGATGCGCCCAAGGTATTACCGAGCAACAAAATCATTACAATAACCAGAGATAACAGCATTTTTTTCCCGCTTATCATAGCAACTATTTTAACACCTGCCCGTAAGAATTGTGAAATAGTGAAAATAGCTCTACTCCTCGTTATGGTTTTCCCCGCCCTCGTCTTTTTTATCTGTTTCCTTTAATCCAAGACTTATTTTTTCTGCCGTTTCCCCCACTAATTCAGCCAATCCGAGAGCGATTAAGCCGGCTATAACTACAGCATCGAAAACTCCCGCTCCCCCGATGG
>DLUO01000202.1:467-4082 GCA_003444595.1 Bacillota bacterium | reverse complement strand
AGATGTGTATAAGAGACAGGCAATCGCTGCTCCATTTCCACTATTATCCGCCTGTTTCTCCAGGCGGCTGTTTATCTTTAAGAGGATCAATAATATATATACAAGGCTGTTTTTTTATAGTAGAATGAAAACTGTAGGTTTCAAAGGGAGGAGAAAACATGGCTCATACGATGGCAGAAAAGATCCTGGCCCGGGCAGCGGGCAAAAAAGAAGTTTTTCCCGGTGAGCTGATCAATGCGCGCATAGATATGGCCCTGGGAAACGACATAACTGCGCCGGTAGCGATCAACGAGTTCAGGAAAATTGGTATTGAAAAAGTTTTTGACAGGGAGCGGATCGCTCTAATACCGGACCATTTTACTCCCAATAAGGATATACAGTCTGCGGAGCAGGTAAAGCTGATGAGAAATTTTGCCCGTGAACAGGGAATCGTGCATTATTACGAAGTGGGGCGCATGGGAATAGAACATGCCCTCTTGCCGGAACTGGGGCTGGTTTTACCGGGCGAAGTAGTAGTGGGCGCGGATTCGCACACCTGTACCTACGGGGCCCTGGGTGCCTTTGCCACCGGCGTGGGAAGCACAGATCTCGCCGCCGTAATGGCGACAGGAGAACTCTGGTTCAAGGTCCCCCCCACAATCAGAGTTGTTTTTGAGGGCGAGTTGCCGCCGTGGGTAAGCGGTAAAGACCTTATTTTGTATACTATCGGGCAGCTTGGGGTCGACGGCGCCCGCTATGCTGTGCTGGAATTTACCGGTCCGGCCATAACCGCGCTGCCTATGGATGCCCGTTTTTCTATTTCCAATATGGCCATCGAAGCCGGGGCTAAAGCAGGCCTGATACCTCCCGATGCCGTAACACTTCGCTACCTTGAGGACAGGGCGGTCAGGCCTTACGAAACAGTGCTCGGTGACGAGGATGCTCCTGTGTTGCAGGAGTTCCATTGGGATGTGGAAAACATGGAGCCGCAGGTTTCTGCACCTTTTAGCCCGGCCAATGCACAACCTGTCTCCCAGGTAGCCGGAACGGAGATAGACCAGGTAGTGATCGGATCCTGCACTAACGGCAGGATTGATGACCTGCGCCAGGCAGCGGCGCTGTTGAAAGGCAGAAAGGTCCACCCGCGGGTGCGGCTGATCGTTATTCCGGCCACCCAGGCCGTTTACCTGCAGGCCCTGCGCGAGGGGCTCCTGGAAATTTTCGCCGAGGCGGAGGCTGCTGTCAGCACGCCCACATGCGGCCCCTGCTTGGGAGGCCATATGGGCATACTGGCAGAGGGCGAGGTGGCCGTGGCCACCACCAACCGCAATTTTGTGGGACGAATGGGCCACCGCGGCAGCAGAGTTTACCTGGCAGGCCCCGCCGTAGCTGCTGCTTCGGCGGTTGCGGGTGTCATTGCCCATCCACTAGAGCTTGGGGAGGTGAAAAAATAATGAGCGTACTAAAAGGTAAAGTATGGATTTTTGGAAATGATATAGATACAGACGCAATCATACCGGCTCGCTATCTAAACACCTCCGATCCCGCAGAACTGGCCCGGCACTGTATGGAAGACGCCGATCCTTCTTTTCCGGAGAAAGTATCACGTGGCGATATCATTGTGGCCGGAAAAAACTTCGGCTGCGGAAGTTCCCGCGAGCATGCACCGCTGGCGATTAAAGAAGCGGGTATCGCCTGTGTCATTGCCGAGAGCTTTGCCCGTATCTTTTACCGTAATGCCATAAATATCGGCCTTCCCATCCTGGAGTCTGCGGAGGCGGCGGCATTTCTGAAAGAAGGACATCAGGTGGAGGTAAACCTGGATAAAGGGGAGATTATGGAGATCTCTACGGGCCAAAAGTTTTTTGCTGTCCCCTTTCCGCCTTTTATGCAGGAGATTATGGCCAAAGGAGGCCTCATTAACTTTGTCAGGGAAAAGGTGACAAAGGGCGAATAGACCCTTTTCAGGAGGTGAATGCTGTGGCCCTATGGCGTTGTCCTGTATGCGGCTATGAAGTCGAAAACCGTTGCAAACCGCGCAAATGTCCCACATGTGACGACAAAAGAAATTTTGAGAAGCAGGAGAAAAAAGAGGATTCACGAAAATAGTTTCAAAAGGTAAAATAAACTTACTAGTGCGAAGCCATAATGAGAGAGACAGGAATCTGATGGCATGGCGTAGCCTAACTGATGAAGAAGGAGGTGTTAACCTGGCTCCGGGAACATTGTGTTCTTTTGCAGGAACCAGGTAAAGATGAAGGGTTTCACTACCGAACGAATTCGTAACGTGGCTCTTATTTCACATGGAGGTGCAGGTAAAACCTCCCTGGCAGAAGCTATGCTTTATACCTCGGGAGCAATTAAACGCCTGGGCAAAGTAGATACCGGAAATACTACCACTGATTTCGACCCTGATGAAATTAAACGCCAGGTAACCATTGGCACTGCACTTGCCCCCCTGGAATGGAAGGGGGTAAAAATCAATCTCCTTGATACACCCGGTTTTTTTGACTTTATCGGAGAAGTCCAGGGAGCGCTGCGTGTGGCTGACAGCGCCATTGTTGCAGTATGCGCTGTCTCCGGTGTAGAAGTAGGTACAGAAAAAGTCTGGAGCTATGCAGACGCCTATAACCTGCCGCGCCTTGTTTTTGTCAACAAAATTGACAGGGAAAATGCCAATTTTGATGCTGTCCTGGAGCAATTGCGCCAATTTTTTGGGGTCAAGGTCTTCCCACTGCAATTTCCACTGGGGCAGGAAAACTCTTTTAAAGGCGTAATTGACCTGGTAAAAATGAAAGCCCTTGTTTATACGGATAACACAGGACTTGCATTGCAGGAAGAGGATATCCCGGCCGAACTGCAGGAGAAAGCGCAGAATCTCAGGGAAAAGCTTGTAGAGGCGGCTGCTGAAGCGGATGATGAGTTGATGGAGAAATACCTGGAAGAGGAACCGTTAAGCGAAGAAGAAATCAATAGAGCTTTGCGCATAGGGACGCTGGAGGGCAAGATAGTTCCTGTGCTCTGCGGTTCCGGGATCATGAATTACGGCATCCAACCGCTCCTCGATCTGGTGACCAGCGCGCTGCCTTCACCGGCTGACAGACCTCCTGCACCAGGGACTTTGC
The DNA here is from genome assembly GCA_003444595.1 of Bacillota bacterium. Taxonomy (GTDB): domain Bacteria; phylum Bacillota; class Dethiobacteria; order DTU022; family UBA8154; genus UBA9862. Next base: position 978 of record DLUO01000202.1, on the reverse strand, counting down.
CCGGCAAGGCCGATGAGGAGGTCGTGAGGAAGGCTGATCCGGGGGAACCCCTGTCGGCCCTGGTCTTTAAGACGCTGGCCGACCCCTATGTAGGCAGGGTGAACTATTTCCGCGTTTACTCGGGCACACTAAAGGCGGATTCCCAGGTTTTCAATTTTAATAAGGAAAAAGCGGAGCGGATCGGAAGCCTGTTCTTCATGCGCGGCAAAAACCAGATCCAGACGGATCAGGTTATCGCCGGCGATATCGGGGCAGTAGCCAAGTTGGCCGTGACAGGTACCGGCGATACACTCGGCGATAAGAACAACCCCATCCTTTTCCCGCCCATAGAATTCCCCGAGCCGGTTATCTCTTTTGCCGTAGAACCCAAATCCAAGGGCGACGAAGAAAAGGTCAGCGCCGGGTTGGCCCGTTTCCTGGAGGAGGACCCCACTTTCCGCGTGGAAAGAAATACGGAAACCAAGCAGATTATTATCTCCGGTATGGGAGACATGCACCTGGATGTTATTGT